>JBAIXL010000080.1:0-15970 GCA_037916685.1 Methanolinea tarda | reverse complement strand
GCCATTGTCCTCGATCCCCCCACAGTCCCCAGTCACCACGGCCCGGATGTGCAGACCGTTCTTCCTCACATCCATATCACGACCATGGCGACCATTGTTCCTACCACCTTTATGCACGTGCACGCGGTCAAGATGGATCTTAAGAAATCACCCAGCCGGGACGAGGTGATTGATCGGATCCAAGCCCATTCGCGGCTGGGCCTCATCCGCAAAGGTACCGCGATCAAGAGCACGGCGGAACTGAAAGAATTTATTCTGGACCTGGGCAGGCCTCGGGCAGACATGTGGGAAAATGGAATCTTTGAGGCCTCCATCACGGCAGCAGGAAACGAATTATTTATGTTTCAGGCAATTCACCAGGAATCGGTGGTGGTGGTAGAGAACATCGACGCAATCCGTGCGATGGGTGGAGAGGTCCGGGATCCAGAGACATCCATCCGCCTGACTAACAAGGCACTCAATCTCACGGCAATAGGATAATCGTATTTATTCCGGCTATATCATTTTTTAGGGGTCTTTTTCTCCTGAAACCGTTGAACAATCCTTAACACCCAAAATTACCCACATATAGTGATGGATCCCTATTCACTGGTCACCCGGAATACGGTGGAGATCATCACAGACGAGGAGTTGCGGTTGCTCCTGACAAAACCGGTAAGACGCGTGTACGCAGGGTACGAGCCCAGCGGGGAGATCCATCTGGGTCACCTGGTCACCATCAATAAACTCATTGATCTGAAAAATGCGGGATTTCAGGTGGTGGTTCTGCTCGCTGACCTGCATGCGTTCCTGAACCGGAAAGGGTCCATGCAGGAAGTACGAGATCTGGCTGCCTATAATCGCAAATGCTTCGAGGGTCTTGGGCTTAAAGACGTGGAGTATGTACTGGGATCTGATCTTCAGCTTGAGCCAGAGTATGAACTGATGGTGTTGCGGCTGTCCCAGGAGATTACGTTGAACCGCGCCACCCGGAGCATGGATGAGGTAGGAAGAGCTATGGACAATCCCATGGTTTCTCAGATGATCTATCCCATTATGCAGATGGTGGATATCGCCCGCCTCCGACTCGATGTTGCCGTGGGGGGAATCGATCAGAGAAAGATCCACATGCTTGCTCGGGAGCATCTTCCCTCTGTTGGATATCCGGCTCCGGTCTGTATCCACACGCCGCTGTTACTCGGACTTGATGGGCAGAAGATGTCATCGTCCCGTGGAAATTACATCTCGGTGGCTGATGGAGAGCAGGCGATCCTGCACAAAATGGAGAAGGCGTTCTGCCCGCCAACCCGGGAAGATAATCCGGTACTTCAGGTATTCCAGTATCATATCTTCCCACGATACAAGAAGGTGAATATCGAACGTCCGGTAAAGTACGGCGGAAACCGGGAGTTTGAGGACTATGAGAGACTGGTGGCCGCATACGTCGGAAAAGAGATCCATCCCCTGGATCTGAAGAGAACGGCGGCGCAGTATTTGATTGATATGCTTCGCCCGGTACGCGAATATCTTCAATAAAGGTGTATATGGTACGAGAAGACATCCTTGACCGGTTCGACCGAAGACTGGAGTCCTTCGGGATTCGGATAAAAGACTCAGACCAGTTGAAGGTTCGACAGGATGTCTTTGATGAGGCAACCTACCTAGCCCTGCACCGGCTCGCCCACCGAAAGATGATCACCAACATAGGGGGAGTGATAAGTACAGGCAAGGAGGCCAACATTTTTTACGGCGAGAGAGATGAGCAGGCACTCGCCATCAAGATTTACCTGTTGAAGACGGCAAATTTCAAGGCAATGACGGAATATCTCGATGGGGATCCCCGCTTCGCACATATCCGGAGAACCCGTAAAGACATCGTCTTTGCCTGGGCCAGGAAAGAGTACAGCAATCTCACCCGGGCACATGAAGCAGGCATTCTGGTCCCTGAACCTTTTGGTTTTGACCGTAACATCCTCCTGATGGAATTCCTTGGAGATGGCGGGAATCCCTATCCCCAGCTCCGTCTCTCGAATATGGAGAATCCCTCTTCAATATATCAGATTATTATCAAGTATATGGAGACACTTTTTCAAACGGCACGCCTGGTGCACGCGGACCTGAGCGAATATAATATTCTTCTCGGCGAACTCCCTTATTTCATTGATATGGGTCAGTCGGTAACCCTGGATCACCCCCGTGCACTGCAGTTCCTTGCACGGGATGTTGCGAATGTGAACAGATTTTTCAGGCAGTACTGCGATGTTATTGAGGAGAGGGAGTTGTTTGACCGGATTACACAGGGAAAGGGAAGGGAGGTCTGAGGTGATCGCTTGACCACTCAGGAAGTTAAGGTTGCTGCGGACCGGTTGGGGGTATTGATCGGGAAGGGTGGATCGACCAAGCGCGAGGTTGAGGAGAGAACCCACACGGTCATTCATATCGATAGTAAGGAGGGGCTGATCGCCGTGGAAGGAGAGGATCCAGAGGGTGTGATCGGAGCGGTAAAAGTGGTAGAAGCGATCAACCGGGGATTCTCTCCGGAGCGGGCATTCCAGCTGATGAAAGACTCAGACCTGGTCCTGGAAGTCATTGATCTCTCTGCGGTTGTGGATACCACCCGTCAGCTGGAGCGAATCAGAGGTAGAATCATCGGGCGGGCGGGACGTTCAAGGGAGCAGATCGAGGATATGACGGGAACCTCGATCTCGGTGCATGGAAAAACCATCTCCATCATAGGGGCATTCGAACAGGTGAAAACCGCCCGTACCGCGGTTGAGATGCTGGTAAATGGTGTTTCCCACGAGACCGTATACTCTTTCCTGGACAAAAAGAAGCGGGAATCCAAACAGGACCTGATTGGATATTACTCCTGAGACCACCGATTCCTGTGGAAAAACAAAATCGGCGGATTTAACTCCAACATAACAAAGAGTCAAAAAAAATGGATATTGCAGTGGAAAAAGAGGGGTGGGCGTGAGAATCGAGGATCTCCCGATCCCTCCCTCCCTGACTGAGGTCTATCGCAACAAAGGGATAATCGAACTCTATCCACCCCAGGAGATGTGCGTGGAGAGAGGCCTGTTCAGCGGAAGGAATTTGCTGATCGCCATCCCGACCGCCAGCGGAAAAACTCTTGTTGCCGAGATGGCCATGCACCATCACGCGACAAACGACGGGAAAAGCCTCTATATAGTCCCTCTGAAAGCCCTCGCGAGTGAAAAGTATGAGGAGTTTTCAGGAAAGGGTTTATCGGTAGGAATTGCTACGGGAGACTATGACCGTCGGGATGAACATCTCGGCAGGAACCAGGTGATCATCGCCACCAGTGAAAAGGTGGATTCCCTTCTTCGCAACGATGCCCGCTGGCTGAAAGAGATCACGCTTCTGGTTGTGGATGAGGTTCACCTCTTGGATTCTCCGGACCGTGGTCCTGCACTGGAGATGGTTATCACCAAGCTACGGAACAGGAACCGCCATATGCAGGTTCTTGCACTGAGTGCCACTATTGGTAACCCGGAGAATCTCGCAGGCTGGCTAGATGCAGAGACGGTGACATCTACCTGGAGACCGGTCGACCTCAGACAGGGGATATTTTATCGAGGAAAAATTATTTTCCCAGACGGGGAAAGGCAGGTTCCTATCGAATCCAAATTCGATGATCTTAATCTGGTGATGGACACATTTCGGGAGGGGGGCCAGGTCCTGGTGTTTGTCGGATCACGCCGCAATGCGGAGTCCTTCGCTCGAAGAGTGGCCGGAGTGCGGGGTCCGCAGGGGGGTGGTTCCGCGGACCTCGGCGCCCGCCTTCTTTCCCTTGCTGAGACCGAGATGGACCGTGAACTCGCTGCCTGCCTTCAGTGCGGGGCGGCCTTTCACCATGCCGGATTGAAGCGAGAGGCCCGATCCCTGGTTGAAAAGGGGTTCCGGGAGGGGGTGGTGCAGGTAATTGCATCCACCCCTACCCTGGCCGCCGGCCTGAACCTTCCGGCGAGGCGAGTCCTTATCCGCGACTTTCAACGCTACGAAGCGGGGGAGGGGATGGTCCCAATCCCGGTGCGAGAGTACCAGCAGATGGCGGGAAGAGCGGGCCGTCCGGGACTCGACCCATATGGTGAGGCGGTACTCATCGCAAAAGGAGAGGGCGATGTGGAGCGGCTGATGGAGTGGTACGTCAATTCACCACCGGAGGATGTTCGGTCCCGGTGTAACACCATCTGGGCCTTGTGCACCCACATCCTGTCCCTCATTTCCACCCGCTTCGCTACCGATCAAGAGAGTCTTTCCGGATTTTTGGGAGAGACGTTTTACAGCCATGGTAAAGGGGATAGCGGTGCGCTCGAGGCGATTCTTGAACATTCGCTGGATTATTTGCGCATAAGCGAGATGATTGTGGATGTCGGCGGGAGATATTCATCCACCGAATATGGCACTCTCGTGTCCCGACTGTATCTGGATCCCCGAAGTGCAGAATTGATCGCGTCCCACATGCGACGGGACCTTGCATTTTCCGAACTGGGGTACTTACAAGTCGTGTGCAGAACTCCGGATATGCCTTCGCTGCACCTGAAGAGAGGAGATCAACATCTGCTGGACCGGGTCCTCCGGGAACATGGAGATGAACTCTGGTTGGAGGTCCCGTATTACGGGAATGAAGAGATGGAGGGATATCTTTCCAGCCTTAAGACTGCGCTGCTCATCCGTGATTGGGCTAACGAATTGGGGGAGGCTCAGATCTGTGAACGGTACAGCGTGGGCCCCGGAGACATTTATACCATGGTGGAGAGCATCAACTGGCTTCTGCATGCAGGTTCAAATCTCTCTTCCATGTTCTCACCTCAGCTGGCCGGAACTCTTCGGGATTTTGAGATGCGGGTGAAACATGGGATACGGAACGAGCTTCTGCCACTCATCCGTCTCCGGGGGATCGGTCGGGTGCGTGCCCGCAGACTGTTTAACAATGGGATCCCGGATCCAGAAGCTCTAAAGATGGCGGGAAGGGCACGTATTGTTCCCATTCTCGGCAGCGGGATCACCAATCAGATCTTTGACCAGCTTGGGGGACGTAAGGGAGGAGAGGATCAATCTTCGCTGGAGAGGTATTCTTGAACACCCAAGATACATGTGAGATACGTGCTGCCGTTATCAAGACCGGATTGAGGGGGGATATACTTCAGAATACTCGGTCCCTGGCGTCAAAGACCCGCTGCTGCATCGTATGTCTGGATGCAGACAGGATGGCCGGTAAGAGTCATGTGGAATCCGCGGTATATCATGCACTCCGAGCATGGCAGGAAGGTCGCGCGATTGCTGATTCGTTGGAGATGGAGATACTGCTGTACGCCGGGGGGACCCGACAAACCAGTATTGGGAGAGATTTCGGGGTGTGTTCCGATACCCGTAACGTTTATCTGTGTTTTGTTCCTCCCTCCGATGTAGCGATCAAGGAAATGGAGTCCTGGGTACAATATATCGCAGATCATGACGAGAGACTGAATCCCGTCAAGGTGCGACGACTGATGGATTTGTTTGGTATTACCCGGGAAGAGATTCTGGCTGTCGGGGATGACCATATTCGAGACCTGGTGCTGGAGCGTGTAGCTCTTTTAGACGTCTACAAGTAAAACCTCGTGGCCGGGTATGGGAATACTGGCGAACAGCGTTCCGGCCAATATTGTACGACACGATTGATGGGAGCCCGGAAATACCCGAAAAAGAAACCCCTACAAAAAATTGTCCTTATTTCTCGATGTGAGAAAGGATATGGGCAATCTCCGGAATTATCAAGCGGCTGGCGGCAAGTCTCGCCGCGGCGGGGGATCCGGGGATACAAAAAACGACATTGGTTTTGATTACTCCCGCCAGAGCTCGGGATAGGATGGCCGGGGTGCCTATCTCCTGAAAGCTCATCCATCTAAATATTTCGCCAAATCCATCGATCTGTTTCTGAATCCGAGGAAACACCGCCTCAATGGTGCAGTCATCCTGGGTCAACCCGGTTCCTCCACAGAAAATGATGCAATTGGCGGTAACAAGGGAGGTATCCAGTGCGGATTGGATGTCTCCGATCCGATCAGGTACTATCTCGTAGTGGGTGACTTTAATCCCGGACTGAGTGAGAAGTTCTCGCAGAACTTTCCCGCTGATATCTGTTTCGTGAGTTCTCGTCGTCGAGACGGTGATTACTGCAGCTCGAATGTCCAGATCTCGGATATGTCCTGATTTCATGATTTGTACCTGAATTTTGTATGGACGGCTATATATGTCTCGTTCCCTGTATGAACCGGTCCCCCCTTCACTTCCAGTGGAGCGAGGTATTCCACAACGTTCCTATCTAGATCTCAACGCGTCAGAATAATATAAGAATATTTATATAAAATAAAAATTATATTCAAAAATGAATAATATAATTATAGATTTTTGATAACAAGTTCAAAAATATATTTCCATAGGAAATTAAGGGGTCTCCCCCAACCTCAAGATTCACCACAATCGTGTATCTTCGAACGAAGGACTGAATCTCCCTGCAAAATCCGCCGGCGAGCTCTCCATGGGAAATTGATGAGTCCCCCGGGAGAAAAACGATGCGCTTATCATTCAGGATTACACACGCATGAATCTCCACTGGGGTGGGCGGATGTTCTTATGGAGGGAGAGGCGGATTCATCACTGGGATTATTTCAAAAATATCTGACTAATAGAAATATTTTTAAGAACCGGGAGGTCCTGCGGCATTCTTACCGGCCCCAGATCCTGCCCCACCGAAACCCGCAGATCAATACCGTGGCGGGAATACTTGCTCCTGCCCTTAAAAAGGAAACACCTTCTAATATTCTCATTTATGGAAAAACCGGCACCGGCAAAACCGCTTCGGTCCGGTATGTGGGTTCAGAACTGGAAAAAGCCGGTTATGAGATGGGCCTGTTTTGCCGTGTGGTTCACCTGAATTGTGAGGTGATTGACACACAGTACCGGGTGCTGGCCCAGATTGCCAAATGCATCGAGGATCTGGATGCGAAAGCAAGCGATAAGGCGAGAATCAACATTCCTTTCACCGGTTGGCCCACCGACCAGGTATACACGGAATTAAAGAATCAGTTGGAGGAGACAAGAGGCGTCCTTATTATCGTGCTGGATGAAATCGACAAACTCGTAAAGAAAAGCGGGGATGAGACGCTCTACAACCTTACGCGTATCAATTCGGATCTGGAACGTGCTCGTGTGAGTATCATCGGCATCTCAAACGATCTCCGTTTTACCGACTTTCTGGATCCCCGTGTGCTCTCTTCTCTGTCCGAAGAGGAGATTGTCTTTCCACCCTATAATGCCCCCCAACTATGCGATATACTTCTGCAGAGAGCAGAAATGGCCTTTAATGAGGACGTTCTGGACGAAGGAGTCATTCCATTGTGTGCGGCCTTGGCGGCCCAAGAGCATGGAGATGCCCGTCGGGCTCTGGATCTCCTGCGTGTATCGGGGGAGCTATCTGAACGGGAGAACGGGACGAAGGTACTGGAACGGCACGTCAAGATGGCCCAGGACAAGATCGAAGCGGACAGCATGGTTGAATGCATCTCGACGCTCCCCACCCAGAGCAAGGCGGTACTCTATGCGATGCTCCTTCTAGACCAGCTGGGAAAGAAGATCTTCACCAGCGGCGAGGTCGTTCAGGTATACCGGGAGCTTGCCCAGGTGATTGACCTTGATATTCTTACCCCCCGCAGAATCACCGACCTGATCTCTGAATTGAATATGCTCGGAGTGATCACCACCCGGGTCGTAAGCCGAGGTCGATACGGGAGGACCAAGGAGATCTCCATCGATGCAAACACCAAACAGATATATGAGGTTATTTCCTCGGATCCACGCTTAAAAGAAGAAAGTTTGATGCAGATGGATATCAACCAGCTGAGAGGATTGTTCAGGTGAAATAATGGACGAAACTGACCGAATCCTGCTGCAGGTTCTGGAGGACAATGCCCGCACTCCGCTTCGGGATGTTGCGGCGATGACACAGCTGTCGGAATCCGAAGTAGAGGAACGGCTGCAAGATCTGGAAAAAAGCAAGATCATTCGCAGATATACCACCGTGATCGACTGGGAACGTGTGGGGGACGGAGAGGTGTCCGCGATCATCGATCTTAAGGTCACACCGGAACGGGATTATGGGTATGATCGCATCGCAGAACGGATCGCACGCTTCCGTCAGGTCAAATCCCTCCGTCTGATGAGCGGGGTCTATGATCTTCAGTTGCATGTCACGGCAAAAAACATGCACGATGTGGCGCGGTTCGTCTCTGAACAGATCGCTCCCATAGATCACATCCGCGAGACAGCGACCCATATCATCATGAAGACCTACAAGGAAAATGGAAACCTCTTCTATGAACGTGAGGAGGGTGAGCGCCTTCCCATGACCATCTGAGGAGTCATGAGAGATTTCGTCTCCTCCCGAGCCCAGAGCATCCCCCCTTCTGGAATTCGGAAGTTTTTCGATCTTCTGGTTACGATGGAAGATGTAATCACCCTGGGGGTGGGGGAACCGGATTTCAATACTCCCTGGACGGTGTCGGAAGCAGGAATTTATGCCATAGAACAGGGCCATACCTCGTACACCTCCAATAAGGGACTTCTGCCGTTACGACAGTTGATATCCCGCGATTTCGAACAGCGCTATGGTGTTCAGTATGATCCTGAGCGTGAGATCCTGGTGACCTCCGGGGTGAGCGAAGGTCTGGATATCGCCCTTCGTGCCGTGATCGATCCGGAAGACGAGGTACTGGTGGCCCAGCCCTGCTATGTCGCGTATGCACCCTGCGTAACGCTCGCGGCAGGAGTGGCTATACCCGTTCCGTGCGATGCCTCCCACCATTTCCGGGTGGACCCCGATGTCCTGATGGAGCGGATCACTGGTAAGAGTAAGGTCCTGGTGATGAATTTTCCCAACAATCCCACCGGGGCGGTAATGCAGAAGGATCATCTGAAGGCGATTGGGGATATCGCTGTGGATCACGATCTCCTTCTCGTATGCGATGAAGTATATTCCGAGCTCACCTACGATAAAGTCCACACCGCTACAGCATCCCTGGACGGTCTTCGGGAGAGGACGATCACGTTGAACGGGTTCTCCAAGGCGTATTCCATGACCGGGTGGCGGATCGGGTATCTGTGTGCCCCCCCTCCGATCTGCGATGCAGCCTTGAAAATTCACCAGTATGTCATGCTCTGTGCCCCTATTATGGCCCAGATGGCGGCGATGGAAGCACTGCGGAACGGGGAGGAGGACAAGAACCGCATGATACGGGAGTATCTGCTGCGAAGAAATCTTTTCGTGGAGGGATTGAATCGCGTAGGGCTGCCATGCCATATGCCTGAGGGAGCCTTCTACGCGTTCCCCTCCGTCAAGAATACAGGGTTGGACGACATTACCTTCGCCGAGCGTCTGCTCGAAGAACAACATGTTGCGGTGGTTCCCGGGTCGGTGTTCGGAGAGGCCGGGGCAGGGCATCTCCGCTGTGCATATGCGGTGTCCCGTGAACATCTGATAGAGGCACTGAAACGAATGGAAGTCTTTATCAACGGACTTTAGACGGCGAGATCCCAATACATAAACTATTCTTTTTGTATCCGGCCGATTAGTAGCGAACAATTTACTATCGGGGCGGTCCGGAACCCCTTTATTTCCAGTGGAGAATGTCTGACACGGGGCTGCCACACCGGCCTTTAGGACCCGTCCATTCAGGCTGTGTGGTTAGAAATGAGTTCGGAACGGAAGGAAATTTTTATATGGATCATGTTCTTGATAGCAACCGAAATAAGGCCTCCTGGAGTCCGACCACTCGCGGTTGATCTGTCTCTGAAAAGAAAAAATTCCGTACACCCTGGCTTAAAAGCTGACCATTCCCATACATCTGATATCGTCTTTATAGCTTCCGTTCGCATCCCCCCTCCGAAATACTATCCAAAAAATATCCGAAAAAGGAATGTGGTGGCGGTCCCATTCTTTGAATTCTTTAAAGAAAGTCTAAACGGATGATTGGATACCCCGAAATTATTGGAAATGGGATCCTATCATGCTTTGGGGTATTTTCTCCTCGTCTCCTCCCAAAAAGGTGATCCTTGGGGTGGCAGTAGGCAGGAAAACGTGATGGAAATGGGAACGATACCCCTCCAGATAAAAGGCTGTATACGAATAGTATCCTGATGATAAACCTTTATTGCCTCTATAACCCACATAGCATGGTTAAGTAATGACGTGTACAATCGTAGTTGGTGGATTCTTTGGGGATGAGGGGAAAGGCAAGATCGTTGCCCACATCGCGTATCGGGACAAACCTGCCATCATCTCCCGAGGAGGGGTGGGCCCTAACGCCGGTCATACCGTCACCATGGGAGAAAAGGCCTATGGTGTGCGAATGGTGCCCTCTGGTTTTGTCTTTCCGGATGCAAGACTCTTTATCGGAACCGGTGTGCTGGTAGATCCACGGGTATTTCTGCACGAGGTGCAGCTCCTCGGAGTAAAAGGGCGTACCTTTGTTGATACCCGATGCGGGATCATCGAAGAGAACCACATCCAGAGGGATAAAAAGGACGAGCATCTTGCCAAGACGATTGGAAGCACCGGGACAGGCTGTGGGCCGGCCAATGCCGACCGTGTATTGCGGATTGGACGACAGGCAAAAGATGTGCCGGAGCTGAAAGACTTTCTTACCGATGTTCCCCTGCAGATAAGTGATGCCCTGGATGCAGGGCAATCGGTGATCCTCGAAGGATCGCAGGGATTTGGAATCTCCCTCTTCTTCGGAACCTACCCCTACGTGACCAGCAAGGACACGTCTGCCTCCCAGATCGCCGCAGATAACGGCGTAGGACCCACGAGAGTGGACGAGGTCCTGGTGGTGTTCAAGGCGTACCCTACCCGGGTGGGGGAAGGCCCGTTTTCCACAGAAATGTCCCAGCAGGTCTCGAAGCGGATGGGTATTGAGGAATTTGGCACCGTGACTCATCGCCCTCGTCGTATAGGGGAATGGGACTCAAAGATGGCGAAATACTCGGCGATGGTGAATGGAGGAACTCAGGCCGCCATCACCGGCATCGATCGGGTGGACAAGGATTGTTATGGCGCCACCCGTTTCGAGACTCTCTCCCAGACCGCACGGGATTTTGTGGAGATGGTAGAACGGGACATAGGAATCCCCGTGACGCTTATATCTACGGGGCCGGATATATCTCACATCATCGATCTGAGGGATGAGCGTTGAGACGAAAACTGCTGGATATTCTGTGCTGCCCGGTGTGTAAAGGTGAACTTACCCTCAAGGTAGTGGAGGAGAACGAATCAGAAATCATCGAGGGGTCCCTCTGGTGCAAGGTATGCGAGGTTGAATACCCCATTGCCGATGGAATTCCCAATCTTCTTCCTCCTGATGTAGAACATCTGAAGTGAATATGGTTGTCGTGGAAGTATACATTAACCGGCGGGGGATCAACACTCTCGAGGTGCCCCGTCAGGTAGAAATTGTATCGGGAGATACCCTGGTTCTGAAGTTTATTAATATGGGTCATCCGACACACGTATCGATCTCAGCCACCAACTCTCAGCTTTTCACCTCCTTTATTCAGGAAAATCTATATGTAGCCGATGTGCTGGAGTATCCGATTCCCCTCAAGGAAGGTCCTTACGCCGGAGTATTCGATATGGAGGTGGTTACCGGGTATGGAACGAAAAAAACCGGATTCAAGGTCTTTGTAACCAGAAAATGTGAGCCTCCAGTACCGGCACCGGTGAAGGAAACCGTCTCCTCTCCCTCTTTTCGTATCCCCCTGGTCGCCATGATCCTGGGGACCCTCCTGTATCTGGCCTGGATCTTTGTGAGGATGGATCCCCTTGTGCCGGCCGATCTCTTAAGCGGAGTCGGATTTCTTCTCGTGCTGGGCGGTGCCTCACTTACATGGTACTATCGGCGCTCATCGTAGCTCTCTCGCTTTTAATTGATCGCCTACTGGGAGACCCCCACACGCGGCTGCACCCGGTCGCGATTCTGGGAAGTTTCATCGGGTGGTGGGGCCGACCCTCTTTATATTCCCCCCGATACCAGAGAGCGACCGGGACGGTGGCGTGGCTTTTTACGATTATTCTATTCTCTCTACCCTTTCTTCTTTTTGAGCGCCTTGCGCCCTGGTACCTGCTCCTCCTCGCGGGTCCGTTTCTCCTCAAGATCTGTTTCGCCTGGAGGTCGCTTGAAGATCATGTCCAGTCGGTACTACAGGCTCTCCAGAATGATACGGGTGCGGCAAGGGCGCGGGTGGGAATGATGGTCAGCCGGGACACCAATTCGCTGGACCGCGAACACATACTCTCGGCCGCCTACGAATCTGCCTCAGAGAATCTGGTAGACAGTATCATCGCTCCGCTGTTCTATTTTGGGATCGGGGAATTTTTCGGGGCGGGCCTCGCGTTGGCTGCGGCGTATCGGGCGGCCAACACTCTGGACGCCATGCTGGGATACCGTGATGAACGTGCCCGCCTCGGATGGTGGTCGGCACGTGCGGATGATGTTCTAGGCTATATTCCTGCTCGCATCACGGGCTTTATTCTTCTTGTGTATTTCGTGGCAAAGGGGCGGGGCCGGGCAGCCTACCGGGCACTTGTGTCCGATGCGAGGAAGAGACCCGGGATAAACGGTGGTATACCCCTCTCTCTGATCGCCGGAGGTGCCGGAGTGGTATTTGAAAAACCAGGGGTCTACCGGATGGGGAGTCCCCAAACAACCCTGGAAGCCGGGGGAAAACGCGTATTACAGGCGGTCCGTGCGGTGGCCCTGATATTCGCCGGCCTCCTCATCGCCACACTATGTTTATTGCGACCTCTCGCCAATATGTGAGCACATGGATCTCGAAGGTTTGCGGTTCGGCACGGAACTTCTGAAGAGGGGATTTGCATCCATGCAGAAAGGGGGAGTGATCATGGATGTGACCACGGCCGAGCAGGCAGGGATCGCGGAATCCGCCGGAGCGGTAGCGGTGATGGCACTCGAGCGGGTACCCGCAGATATACGGAAAGCAGGGGGAGTGGCACGAATGGCGGATCCAGAGAGGATCGCCGAGATCATGGATACCGTGACTATCCCCGTAATGGCCAAAGTACGCATCGGCCATTTTGTGGAAGCACAGGCACTCCAGGAGATGGGGGTGGATATGATCGACGAAAGTGAAGTCCTTACCCCCGCAGATGAACAATACCATATCGACAAGAAACAGTTCACCATTCCGTTCGTGTGCGGTGCACGGGATCTCGGTGAGGCCTTACGCAGAATCGAAGAAGGTGCCGCCATGATCCGCACCAAAGGTGAGGCGGGGACAGGGAATGTGGTGGAAGCCGTTCGTCATATGCGGGCCATCATGGGTGCCATTCGCAGCCTGCAGGGAAAGAGCACCCAGGAGCTGGCCGATTTTGCGCGGGATATTGAGGCTCCCGCCCCTCTGGTTATCGAATGCGCAGAACGAAGGCGCCTTCCGGTGGTGAATTTCTCGGCCGGGGGAATCGCCACCCCTGCTGATGCAGCCCTGATGATGCAACTGGGGGCCGACGGGGTATTTGTAGGGTCCGGTATCTTCAAGTCTTCCCAGCCCGAAAAAATGGCGAAAGCCATTGTGGAGGCTGTACATCATTATAACGACCCTGCGGTTATCGTCCAGGTGAGCAGAGGTTTGGGAGAGGCCATGCCCGGCCTGGACATTCATTCGCTCCGCGAGGACGAGGTGCTGCAGTACCGTGGGCGTTGAGATCGGGGTCCTTGCGCTCCAGGGGGACGTGAGCGAGCACATCCTCTCTTTCCGAATGGCACTGGAGAAGAGGGGGTTGAGTGGAGATGCGTATCCGGTACGTACTAAAAAGGACCTTGGGAAATGCGATGCATTTGTACTACCGGGCGGAGAATCCACCACCCTTTCCCGGCTCTTAGAAAAAAATGATCTAACCGATGCGATCCGGCAGTACGAGGGTGGCATTTTTGCGACCTGTGCAGGAATGGTCCTGATGGCTACCGACATTCCGGATTCTCGTATCCATCCCCTGGGTATTCTGGAGATGACCGTTGACCGAAATGCATTCGGACGGCAGAGAGAATCCTTTGAAGCCGAAATAGAGGTGGAGGGATTGAACGGCACTTTTCATGCCGTATTCATCAGGGCGCCCGTAGCCACCAGGGTCGGCCCCGAGATCCGAGTATTGTCCTGTACTCCGGAAGGAGCGGTGGGAGTGCAGAAAGGGCGAAATATGGCCTTTGCCTTTCATCCCGAGCTGACCCATGACCTCCGTCTGCACGAACGTTTTTTGCAGCAGCTGGAATCGTAATGAAGGTCGTGACACTCCAGCATGAGCCTGGAGAGCATGCAGGGTTTTTTGAACAGGTCTGGAAGGAGGAGGGAATCCCATCCTGCACCCTATGCTTATATGAGACACAGGAAATCCCAGAAATCGACGGGACGCACCTGGTGATCATGGGAGGCTCCATGAGTGTTCACGATGAACAGGACTACCCCTTTCTCCGTGATGAAAAGAACCTGATTCGACGCTGTGTGAAAGCAAGACACCCGGTCCTCGGAATCTGCCTGGGTGCCCAGCTGATCGCAGACGCAATGGGAGGAAGGGTCTATCCTGGAGAAAGGGAACTGGGATGGGTTCCGATCAGGGGTCTGGGTCACTCTCTTTTTCCCCCGAAATTTTATGCCTTCCAGCTGCATGGAGACACCTTCGATATTCCGCCCGGGAGCAAGCAGTTATGTTCTGGAGATGTGATCCCTAATCAGGCATTCTCCATTGTTTGTGCGACGGGATTGCAGTTTCATATAGAAATGACCGGTCCCATGGTAAAGGAGTGGACCCGTCATTGCACTAGGTCGGAAAAGGAACAGATAGGAAGTGATACCGCACAATATCTCTCCCCCAGCAACCAACTTTGCAGGGAAATCGGGAGATGGTTTCTTCGGTACCATAAACATGGGGAAAATTCTTAATCCCTTACCGAATGAATGATTGACCATGGCGCTGGGAGAAGAAATTTTGTTTTACCAGGCAGAAGATGCGGAAAACCTGGTCCGATTTGCAAAAAAACATAATTGTAGTGCATCTAAAAAAGTCCTGACCACCATCCATACGGAGATGAATCTCCGGGGGACCATCCGCATGTTCCGGGAATTTATTGGAGCGAAGAGTGGCGAAGCCGACTCTTCCTCTCCCGAATCAGTGCATCTATTACGTGAGGCAGAGGAAGAGATGCTTCACAGGACAATGCTTCTCACCGATTTCTTCTCCAAACATGGGCCCGGAGACCGAATCGATCAGGGAACTGAGTGGGAACATCTGCAAGAACTCACGGGAGGAAACCTCCCGCAGAGCTCGACCCTGTCTGCGGATGATGAATCATTTTTGCGCGACAGATATCTGATACTCGTTCTCCTTCAGGAGAATGGGCTGGTAGAAACCCGGGAGGGGGGGATGTACCTGATAAGAGCCCTCGAAGCGGACGAGGCCGTTACACAATACCCTGCGGACCTGCTCATGGAACCAGAAAGTGAAGACCTCGCAGCCCACGGACTGACACGTATGATCACCACATTCTCGGAAAGTGCCTATCCGGTAACCCTGGGGCCGGAATCCGTGCTCATGATTGACCTGGAGGAACTGGAGAATTTCTGTCAGCAGTGTGAGGTGGACGAGGACTCCTTTGCACACGCCCTGATGAATCAGGCTCTGAAGAAAATGATCATGGACAAAATGATCCTCTTCTTACAAAAAAAGAAGAAGACGACCAAGGATGAAATCGTCTCCGAAATGCGGGATTTTGATCTTTCCATACCCGATACGGTCGATCATTTCTCTTTCCATCTTCATGCGTCTTTTATTGATGAGGTTCTGGATGACCTGCGTCGGATGAAAGCGATACAGGGAAAAGATGCCCGGATCCGATATACAGGGGATTGAAGAGAATTT
>JBAIXL010000079.1:0-2557 GCA_037916685.1 Methanolinea tarda | reverse complement strand
ACCAGCACCACACGGAAAAGCGGAATTTTACGCATCTCGGTGAAGGTATCTGCCCGCACAATCGCACGGAAATCCGCGGCGCTGGGTTTGCGTATCTTCGCTTCCGGAATAGCGGCAAACCATCCCGCCGCGATCAGGGGATTTAATGCGGTGAGCCAGGAGACGGCGAACGCAGTGAGGGCAGAAAGCGGATGTCCTCCTGCGAGAAGGGCACATCCTGCCGAGAGGATGCCGTGAATCAGGATCCAGTAGAGGAATGCCTGAAGCAGCGTCTCGAAGCCGAGGCCTGAGAAGGCCAGCGCAATAATGAGCAGCAGGAATAGAGCCAGCACCAAGACACCAAAGATCTTCCCCCAGGGTCGCGATACCGGTTCGGCGGACAGCTGGTCCAGGGGAGGGATGCGGGAGGGATCCTCCAGATACCTTCGTACCCCACCCACGTGACCGGCTCCGATTACCGCGAGAACCCGCTCCTGCGTGGCCCCCAGATGAACCAGGCGGCTGGCGATATAGGCATCCCGTTCATCGATGAGCGCCTCCGCACCCCGTGGTGAAAATTTTCTGAATTCCTCGATCGCGGCGGTCACCATATCCTGGCGGGTAAGTGCGTCCACATCGATCTCTTCCTCTCCCCCGGAGACCAGCGACGCGGAAAGTGCATAAATAAGACGGATCTTCTCACGAATGCCCATCCGCCTCCAGAAACGGGAGAGAGTGATGCGGATATCCCGGTCTACGAGTGCGACCGGTACATGCGCACGTTCAGCCTCCTCGATAGCGGCTTTCATGTCCGCACCCGGCTCTACCCCTACATCCATGCCGATGCGGCGCTGCAGATAGGCAAGAATCCACTGGATGAGCATCTGGGTGAAGTTGCCGGATCGGATCACCTCCGAGACCTCAGGAACCTCTTCCTGTTCTTTCAGGGCTCGGTAGCGGGGCTCGTCCAGCTCCACCGCGACGACGGTGGGCTGAAACTCTGCAATCGCGGCACGGACCTCTTCCACGCTCTTCTGAGATACATGGGCGGTTCCGACGATCCGAATCTCATGGTTCAAGGATTATTACCCCCTCTCCGTCAATGAGCAGGTGTCGCCCTTTAAGGGCAGCAATGTCCCTGCTGTGGCACCGAATCCGATCCTCCTCCTCCAGTTCCGCCTCCCTGCGGGAGAGGAGATCCCGGGCGATCGCGTACGCATCTGGTTTATTCATATCGCAGCCTATACCCGGGCAGGCACTGTGTTCCACTACCCGTCCTGAAAGCAGGAAGGGATAGGTCCTGCAGATCCAGGGCCTGACCGCATATATCCCGCAACGGTCTTCCTCAAGGAACATACATCTCCCATTGGTTCGGCGGAGTGCCCATTCGAAGGTGCACCGGGTTCCAGAAGGAAGAATTATCTCCTCCGGATAGGGTTCCGCCACCTCATGCCAGGATAGGCGGGTCCGCGCAAGGATTGCCCGGATCTCCACCGGGCATACCATTACCCGCAGGTCCTCTCCCTGGCAGCACGCCCCGCATTGCTGGCACCGGAACCCGATTCCATGGATCCTCGATGCGATCTGTTCTATCTCTGACATATACGGTTGAAATTCTCGAAAACACGTCGTCCGTTTTCGGTATGGCTGACCTCGGGGTGCCACTGGATCCCATAGATGTGGTCTTGTGGTCGGGCAATTGCTTCCACGGTACTGATGGTGGAGTGCGCGAGAACAGAGAATCCTTCGGGAGGCCGGTCCACTTCATCGGCGTGGGAAGCCCACACACGTATTCGATCGGGATATCCGTCCAATATCTCGTTGTGCTCATCGATCTGGACCTCCACCAGACCATACCCACCGGCCCTCCCCGAATGGACCGTCCCTCCCCGCGCCAGAGCAATTACCTGGATGCCCAGACAGATCCCGAGGACCGGCAGTCCGAGATCGAGATACCGGGCACTCTCCCCGGAACGTTCCATGGCCGGACCTCCGCCGAGAATGATTCCCCGGCATTTCCGGGCGACCTCCTCCGGAGCGGTCTGATTGGAGACCAGTTCTGCCGGTATACCGAGGTCACGAAGAGTACGTGCGATCAGGTGATTGAACTGACCGAAATTATTGACCACGTACAGAGGCTGCATCACTAGATCTGGGATGGCAGTCGCTATTATCCCTTTGTCCGTTCGAATCCATGCACGACCTGGAATATCCGTTCCTTGATCTCGTCTGGTCCAAACCCCTGCATACGTGCAAGGATCATCGCTCCTCCAGCCCCCATGCCCTCTTTGACTTCCCCGATGCAGTACCGGGCCAGACCCGCGTGTCCCAGCTCTCCGAAATCGGGATCGATGTAATAGGTGTTTACACCGATAGCTCCTGCGGTCTCCGCGAAATTCGCACTCGCATCCTCTTGTACATAGATCGTGGTGGCCACCGGTGGTACAGGGCCTCCTCTCCCCTTCACGACCGCTGCCACGGCAAGCATCTGGGTACCTCCTGCGAGGATGCAGGATCCCTTGAAACCCTCCACGATACCGGAGGCGACCGCGAGCATCGGATCCCCCGCGAGACGGAT
>JBAIXL010000078.1:0-6058 GCA_037916685.1 Methanolinea tarda | reverse complement strand
GTGGATCTGTCCGCCGATTATCGTCTTCCCAAAGAGTTGTATGAGCGGGTATACGGGGTTACCCATACGAATTATTTCCCGGTACCCTACGGATTGACCGAGCTTCATCGGGATGAAGTGAAGAAGGCAGTGTTCGTCGCCAACCCCGGTTGCTTCCCCACGGGGGCAACTCTGGCCGCTGCACCCGTGGCAACGTACGCCCGGTCGATCGTCTTTGATTCCAAGACCGGGGTATCGGGAGCGGGCAACGCGGTCACCGAGATCACGCATTATCCGAACGTGGCCGATAACATTACTCCGTACAAATGGACGCGGCACCGGCATCTCTCGGAAATGCAGATGGAGATATCGCGGCTGGGATCGAAGGCGACGTGCCACTTTACTCCCCACCTGGTTCCGGTGAACCGGGGTATTCTGACTACCGCACATATCCTTCTGGAGGAGCCCATGGATCAGGCAGATGCAGAGAACCTCTACCGGAAGTATTATCAGGGGATGCATTTCGTACGATACCAGACTCCCTCTCTCGCTGCGGTTCGCGGAAGTAATTTCTGTGACGTCTCTGTGGAAAGCGAAGGGACAAGAATCGTGGCCATATCTGCCATTGACAACCTGGTGAAAGGGGCGAGTGGGCAGGCGATACAGAATATGAATCTCATGTGCGGATTTGCCGAGGACGATGGTCTCAGAGGAGCGGGTGTCCTTCCCTAGAGGTGCCGGATGAAAGTACACGAAATTATGACTTCGGATCCCATCGTAGTGCGGGTGGACACTCCGGTGAGGGAGGCAGCCGGGTTGCTGAGGAAGAACCACATCGGAGGGCTACCGGTTATGGAAGGGGACCGGGTGGCCGGCGTGATCACCGAGAGCGATATCATCTCGCTCCTGAAGGTGGATGAACCTTCCGAGGATCTCTGGCTTCCCTCCCCGCTGGAGATCATCGAGGTCCCCATCCGGGAATACATCAACTGGGGAAAGACCCGGAAGGCGCTCTCCTCCATCGGCGATCTGAAGGTGGGAGAGGTGATGACCGCTCCGGCAATCGTCATCGATGCAGATGCAGATATCGAGGAGGCAGCGGCCGTCATGCTTCGGGAAGGAATTGCCCGCATTCCGGTCATCCAAAATGGTCGCCTGACAGGAATCGTCACTCGAGCGGATATCGTGCGGGGAATCGGCCGAACGTACGCCGCCGAAGGAGGAGCTCCTTCGTCATGAAAAGTATCTGTGCAGTAGAGGGAGTACGTGCGGGGGGAATAAAGGAACGTAAGTACGGCCTTGCCCTGATCCGTGCAGGAGGATCGGCGGCGGGGGTATTTACTTCTAACCGGGTTCGGGCACCCTGCATCGACCTGATGAGGGAACGGATTACTTCCGGAAGGCTGGAGGCGATCATCGCCAACAGCGGGTGTGCGAACGCCTACACCGGTCCCCGGGGGTATCAGGATGCGGAATGGATGGCCGGCCTGGCGGGAGAAGCCCTGGGAGTGGATCCCGCATATGTGGGTGTGGCCAGCACCGGTGTGATCGGAAGATACCTGGATCGATCGATTATTGAACACCAGTGTGATACCGTCGCCCCTCTCCTCGAACGTAGCGAGGTTGCGGAGGAACTGGCTGCCCGTGCGATTATGACCACGGATACAGCAGAAAAGCACACTCTTTCTGACAAAGGTCGTTTCCGCGTGGCCGGAATCTGTAAAGGCAGCGGGATGATCGCGCCCCGAATGGGCACTATGCTAGCATTCCTGTATACGGATGCCGAAATACCGGGGCCTGACCTTGCGGAAATTCTCCGTCGTGTGACCCGGAGGACCTTCAATTGTGTGGTGGTGGATGGGGATATGAGCACGAATGATATCGCCCTCTGTACGGCCACGGGAGAGTCCGGTACGGTGAATAAACGAATCTTTGAATCGGCTCTGGAGGAATGCTGCCGGTCCCTCGCATGTCAGATTGCCGCAGATGGGGAAGGAGCCACCAAGCTGATAGAGGTGCGTGTAGAGGGAGCTCCCGATGAAGCAGGCGCCACCGCGATCGCACGGGCTATTGTCGCTTCACCTCTGGTCAAGACTGCGGTCTATGGCGAAGACCCCAACTGGGGGAGGGTGGTGGCTGCAGCAGGGTATGCGGGAGTGGAATTTGATCCCTACCAGGTATCCCTCTGGATCGGAGAAAACGAATCGAGGCTGCCACTGGTCGACCGGGGATCCATCGTGGTCGATCTGCCCAGGGCTAAACTGGCCATGCAGGGGAAAAAAGTGGTATTCGAACTGGCTCTCGGAGAAGGAACGGGCCACGCGACCGCATGGGGGTGCGATCTCACGGAGGAATATGTGCATATCAATGGGAGGTATACCACATGAAGCGTGAAGAGGTATTAATGGAAGCCCTTCCGTACATACAGAAATTTCATGGAAGGACGATCGTCATTAAGCTGGGGGGGCATGCCATGGTTGACCCGGCGATTCTGGATACCGTAATTCAGGATGCGGTCCTCCTCCATTATGTGGGGATGAAGGTGGTTTTGGTCCATGGAGGGGGTCCTGAGATTACGGAGAAGATGCGGGCGATGGGAAAAGAGCCCGTTTTCGTCGCCGGGTTGCGGGTGACCGACCAGGAAACCCTTGAGATCGCCCAGATGGTGCTGGTAGGGAAGATCAACGATGGCATCGTCTCGCTCATCACCCGCTGGGGAGCCCGGGGGATCGGCCTATCCGGTAATGATGGGAATCTCATGCTGGCAGATAAGATGGAGAAGAAGAAGATCCGCAACGGGGACAGCGAGATGGAAGTGGACCTTGGTTATGTGGGCGAAATAACGCTTGTCGATCCGGCAGTTCTCCACACGCTGTTGGATAACCGGTACATGCCGGTCATCGCACCCATCGCCATCGATCGGACAGGAGGAAGCCTGAATATCAACGCAGATCTTGCGGCCGGAGAGATCGCCATTGCCCTGCACGCCTTTAAATTGATCAATCTTACCGATGTGGAAGGGGTAATGGATGCGCAACGTAAGACGGTATTCCGTTCCCTGACCCTCAGCGAGATCGACCGGTTGATCATCGATGGGACCATCAGTGGCGGTATGATCCCAAAACTGGAGGCGAGTATTCGAGCCGTGAGAGGCGGCGTGGAATCTGCCCATATCGTCAACGGAAACAAACCTCATAACCTGCTTCTCGAACTGTTCACGGACGCCGGTGTGGGAACCATGATACGTCCCTGAACATCGTCCTCTTTTTTCCATATGAAATGAATGAGAATCGGTCACATCCCTGAAATCCCTCATAAAGGATACTATTAAATAGGGTTTTGATCGTAGCGTAGAGCCAGAGGAATACGGAGTCATAGGTATGCCAGATTTTGCGACTGCATTTACCGTTAAAGCAAGTGAAAAAACCCTCACGCACAATGAACTTATCCGGGCGATCCGACTGAGTATGGCCGATGAATTTGAAGCGATCCAGGTATACACCCAGCTCGCGGAATCCATCAATCATCCATTGGCGCAGGCGGTTCTGCTCGATATCGCGAATGAAGAAAGGGTGCACGCCGGTGAGTTTCTTCGCCTCCTCTACATTCTGGATCCTGACGAGAGTAGCCTGTATCAGGAGGGAGCCGGTGAAGTAGATGCTCAGGCGACGAAACTGGGGATTAAATCTCCGGCGGGCCAGAAGGAGACTACCATAGGATCCATGAAAGAGTGAGCAATCATGTCCGAACGATACCTGCTACGGGGAGACGCGCCCCTGGAAGAAAAGACATGGAATCTGCTGGATGGCACCATGGTGCAGGCCGCGAAGTCGTTTCTTACCGGCAGGAAAATACTACCTATAGAAGGTCCCTATGGCTTTAGTCTGAAAGCGATCCCCCTGGAGGACTGCATGGGGGACGGGGGAGTCATAACGAATTGTGTGCTTCCGTTATCCCTGATTCAAACCAGATTCCTCCTGAGTAGAAGGGATATTGCCGCGTTCGAAAGGGATGGATTGTATCTGAATGTGGAAGGGGTCGCCTGCGCCGCACTGGATCTGGCACGACTTGAAGACGCAATCATATTTCAGGGTTCTACTGGCAGTAATGGGCTGATGACGATCGAGGGCTCAGGATCCTTCACTCTTTCCTCCTGGAATTCGATTGGAAAGGCCGCAGATGACGTAATAAAGGCGGTGACCGCACTGGACGAAGCAGGATTTCATGGGCCCTACACCATGGCCCTGACCCCGGCCCGTTATAACCTCCTCTTCCGAAGGTACCCTCAGGGGGGAACCGAGCTCGAACATATCCGTGAAATGGTCACCGAAGGAGTCTTCAAGGCACCCTCCATCGATAGTGGTGGGGTGATTCTTTCGATGGGACGAACCTATTGCAGCCTCGCATTGGGCCAGGACATGCGGGTAGGGTACATCGGTCCCGTTGATGAAAACATGGAATTCAGTATATCGGAAAGTCTGGCAGTACTGATCCGTGAACCCTGTTCCGTCAGCGTGCTGAAGGAAAAATAATCTCCTTTCTTCGTACCTTCAATACCTGTTTGACAGACACTCCCTCCCGCAGGGACGGTATCGTCGTAGGAGAATCCGGGCACAGAAAAGGAATGATATCGGGTGTTTTATTTTACGAGGCCCATACTCTGCTGAACGGGGGAGACCCGGGATGCCTTTAGATGCTCCCACAGCACCTGATTGTGAATGCATCCCGGATCCGGAGCCGATATGTCCTGGAAATAGGCCCAGGCACGGGCCCTGCATCCTCCGCAGATGTATTTTCTCTCACATTCTCCGCATCCGCCGTTCAGGCTCTCCCGCTTCCGGAGGGTCTCCAGGATCGGAGCGTTGTGCCAGATAGACAAAAAGTTATTGTCTCTGATGTTTCCGAGTGAGATGGGCATGAAAACACAGGGTTGAACTTCACCATTCGGTTCGATACTGCAATACAACCTTCCCGCTCCACACCCGCCGATGAAATCGGCCAGCATGCGGGTCTTTCCCTGTAACGTCTGTCCCAGGTAGAAATGACCGACCGGAACCCCTCCTTCCGATTCCGCGATCTCAACCGCAACCCGTGCGAGCTGGGGCGCCGTGGACAGACATTCGGGTTTTTCACCGGATGCGTCGATGGTGAGCATGTACTTCAGGAGCTCTTCCCTTTCTGCGGGAGAGATGTCCTGGTCAACCAGCTGGATTCCACGGCCGGTGGGGATGAAGTTGAATCCCATCAGTCGTTGAACTTTCATCTCTTTGGCCAGAGCGTAGATCTCAGGAATCTCCGAGTAATTATTCCGGGTGATGGTGGTGGCGATGCAGGTATACAGCCCTTGTTGCACACAATTCTCGATTCCATGTTTGCTTCGCTCAAACGCACCGCGTATACCCCGCATACCGTCATGGCTGAAGGCGTCTTTTCCATCGATGGAGATCTCGACATAATATACCCCTGAAGCTTTTAGACGTGCGGCGACCTCCGGGGTGATGAGGGTTCCGTTACTTGCAAGGGCAATATATATGTCTTTGCTCTTCGCGTATTCTGCTACCTCAAAGAAGTCCTTGCGCATCAGGGGTTCTCCGCCAGAGAACGCGATTACGACCACTCCCGCATCGGCCAGCTGATCGATGAGATCTTTTGCCTCCTGCGTCGTCAGTTCGTCCTCGAGTGCGCTCTGGGCATCCTGATAACAATGTTTGCAGCGCAGATTGCACAGATGGGTAAAGTCCCAGACCACGAGAAAGGGAGCATGAATTCTCTGGGGAGTGGTGATTCCGTGAGTACCGATGCCTTTCAGCACATTGATGAGACCCCTCTTAAAAACGGGATTTCCCAATCCCTCCTTCATCAGGGAATCACTGATACCAAACAGGGCCCCAGATCTTCGGAGGATGTGTCCAATCAGGTTCCCCCCGAGCTTACACTTCCAGCAGAGGTCCTTTTCGGCACCACAATATAAATCGATGCTGTTGGACAATCTGTTGCCGCAGGGATCATCCTGAGTTAAAAACCGAATGAAAAACCGAGAAAATGGATTTCCAAGCCAGGTTTTCACAGCGAGCATCGC
>JBAIXL010000077.1:0-4049 GCA_037916685.1 Methanolinea tarda | reverse complement strand
CGTTGGAGACGATGATCGATCCGCCCACTCCCTGAACGACCCGGAACAGGATCAGCTGCGTGATTGTCGCGGAAAGGCTGCAGAGAACCGAGCCAGTCGTGAACGTTATCAGGCCATAGACGTACAGAGATCTTCTGCCGTAGACATCGGCGAGCTTTCCCCAGACCGGGGCCAGGATGGTTACAAGAAGGAGGTACACGATCAGTACCCAGGTAGCCTCGATGAGATTGGAGTGCAGATCGGCCATAATCGTGGGAAGGGCGATGATGAGGGTACTCTCGTTGAGCACCCCCACGAAACCCCCGAGCACCGCGATGGTGAGTGCAACCCACCGGTAGTGATCTCCGTCACGGATGCTGTTCAGATCCCTTCCCCCTTCAAGCGGTCAAGCCAGGTAATATTCGGCCGGAGTTTATAAGATGTTGTTCAGATCCTGGGCTCGAATTTTCCCGCAGCGGGTTTTTAAAAAGAGGGCTCTAGATTTATTCATTCGATGATACGACGGATCTCCATTCCTTTCCCTCGATCGTTCGGTGATAAGACTATCTTAAAACGAAAGCTATTTAGGGCTCCATCCTGAGAGGGACGAAGGCGATTCCCACGTCACGATCTCGCAATCCCCATCACCCAGTCTGCCCCTATTTTCCGGGGGTCGGATGGATCCTGGATAACCCAGTCCGCCGTTTCATCCAGAACCCGAACTCCCTCCTTGGAAACTACGTGCGACAAGGCATGACGGTGATTGATCTGGGGTGTGGCCCGGGCATGTTCACCCTGGCGATGGCTCGCATGGTGGGCGAGACGGGAAGGGTGATCGCGGTGGACATCCAGCCACGGATGCTAGAGCTGGTACGGGAAAAGGCCCGAGCCCGGCACCTGGATTCCCACATTCAGCTTCATCAGAATACCGAGGACTCGATCGGTCTGACAGAACAAGCGGATTTCATCCTATCCTTTTACATGGTGCATGAGGTGAAAGATCCAAAAACCTTCCTCTGCGAGGTTCGTGACCTCCTCCGGCCGGGTGGAAACTACCTGGTGGTGGAGCCCGCCGCCGTCTCACGCCGGGAGTTTTCGGAGACGGTACGGTTGGCTCAACAGGTCGGCCTGGGGGTGCTCGCGTGCAGGAATCATTGGTATCGGCACCGGGCCCTCTTTGGCCTAGCCTCCTGATGATGCGAGGATTACATTTCTTATCCAGTCCTATAGCATCCAGATTTATGTTTTCGACGTGTTACTCTATACTAATTCTCGATAATAAGTTCCGGATTATTTCGACGGAGTTGGTGGTGTTCATTTCATCCGGGATATACTCCATCTTCCCATTAGTGCCATTCCGCAGCGAACATGGCAAATAGAGGATCGATTGTATGCAAAATCCGTTAGATTGTAGCTAATTCTACCGCCGTACTTTTTTCACCATTTTGCATCATGTTCTTAATTCCAGTGGAAATGAAGGATAAATCTTTGAAATCGGGTAACATTCTTTACGAAAATCTATATATCGAAGCTAAATGCTTATGAACCCTGCCTCGGATTTGAGGTGAGGCTACTATGAAAAATATGAATTATCTTATTATTGTAATGGTAATCCTAGCGATAGGAATCTGTTTTAGCGGATGTACCACAACGCCTAATGTCACACCCACCCCCACTCCTACTATCACCACCGCTACACCATCTACTCTCCAGTATAGTCAAGCAGAGTTCGACCTAAAGACCGGTATGAGGAAGCTTTGGACTGACCATACGGTTTGGACACGGATGTACATCATTTCCTCACTCAACGATTCGCCAGATGCAACCAATGCCGCAACCCGCCTCCTGCAAAATCAGGAAGATATCGGGAACGCGATCAAACCCGTCTACGGTGAAGCAGCCGGTGACAATCTGACCGCTAAGCTGAAGGACCACATTCTGATTGCCGTAGACATTATAGATGATGTCAAAGCGAAAAACACCACCAAACAAGCGGCTGATGAAGCCCGGTGGACGGCGAATGCAGATGATATTGCAACCTTCCTGGCTTCGGCAAATCCGAACTGGCCGGAAGCGACGCTGAAAGATCTCATGCATATGCACCTTGCGACCACCAAGGATGAACTAGTGGCCCGGTACACCCAGAATTATTCTGCGGATGTGATCGCGTACGATACGGTATATAACCACATCCTGGTCATGTCGGATGCCCTTTCGGATGGAATCCTGGAACAATATCCGGACAAATTTGCTGGTCAGAAGCAATATTCCCAAGCCGAGGTGGACCTCTATACCAGTATGAGGAAGCTTTGGACCGAACATACCGTCTGGACCCGCCTCTATATCATCTCCGCTCTGGATAACGCTCCCGATGCAAGTAATGCTGCTACCCGACTTCTGGCAAACCAAGAGGATATCGGGAACGCGGTCAAACCCGTCTACGGTGAAGCAGCCGGTGACAATCTGACCTCTAAGCTGAAGGATCACATCCTCATCGCCGTGGACATTATTAACGATGTCAAAGCGAAGAATGCCACCAAACAGGCGGCCGACGAAGTCCGGTGGACGCAGAATGCGGACGATATTGCTGTCTTTCTCGCCAGTGCGAATCCCAACTGGCCGGAGGCAACCCTGAAGGACTTACTCCACATGCATCTTTCCACTACCAAAGATGAGCTGGTGGCTCGCTACACCATGAACTACACCGCCGATGTGATCGCATACGATCGGGTGTATGACCATATTCTGGTCATGTCGGATACCCTGTCCCAGGGAGTGGTGGCTCAGTTTCCCGCTACTTTTGGGAAATGATCATTTTTTTTGAAAAATTAAAATTCAGTCCATACATGCTTTGTATCGATAATTATCAATGATTCAAAGGAAACATTAAATAACGAATAAGGGTAGTATCGTCCGATTCCGATGTCCTGTCTTATCGTGCAAACAATATCGTAAATGCGAAGTGTGCTAGTTATCAGTCTGGTCATACTTCTCTTCATTTCAATTACCTGTAACCCGGTTTTCGCACACATACCGCAGCGCAGTTGGGGATTGCACCGGATCAGTACGACAAGGGAATCCCGGTATACTGGCCATATCATGCGGGATTCATGTCCGTGGGATCTCTCTCTCTCCTTACCGGATTCATAGTTATGCACTTCGGAAAAAAGGCGAGTCGGTTTAGAACGCACAAGATCCTGCAGACCATCGGGGGCGGATCGCTCCTGGCCGGATTGGCCATGGGCCTATACATGGTGTCTCTCTCTACAGCTCCGCAATTTCGCTATTCCCATGACAACTAGGAGCAGTAATCATCCTATTTTGTCTATGGCAACACTTATTCTCGGATACTACATCACGAAAGCAGCGGTAAAGCCAATTACCCGAAAGAGACACAGATGGCTGGGTCGGATCTCAATTTCACTGATGGCAATCAATATCGCCCTGGGTATAAGCATGATGGCAATGGTTCTAGCACAATAAACGATAATTTTCCACTCTTTACTCACCATTTTTTTTGAAGTAACATATATCATCGGATTCATTCTCAATAAAAAAAAATCCTTTCTCAAACATTAGTGAATGAAACACCAATGCAGTGTAATGGGAGAAACAAAGATTATAAAAGTATAGAGGTTGCAGGAGCCTGAAATGGAGGTTAAATCATGAGCGAGACCAAAGCGAAACGCAAGTTCAAATGCTATTTGTGTGGACAGGAGTTTAACAGCTTGGGAGAATTGGGCAAACATGACATAAAGGTGCATCTGCGGCATCAACGCGATGATAAGTGAACGCGTTCGGAATTAGTAATGGTAAATCCCTAAAAAAAAAAATAAATTTGTTTTATCCAAAATGTCAGTAATAATGGATTTCCGTGCTTTTATCAAAATTTTGCAGGATAATTAATATCATGAAGAAAATCTATCGTTAAATTATATGGCGCTGACGACGGGAATGACCATCCTCCCCATCATGATTTTAGGAGTCATCCTTTTTATTTCCATCATCACCACTGCCACTCTCGGGTATCTCGTGTTAAAAGGAAAATTCGCCCTCACCACTCATCAGAC
>JBAIXL010000076.1:0-6084 GCA_037916685.1 Methanolinea tarda | reverse complement strand
GTCTGCTCGGAAAAGGGGTCAATCCCTGGCTGCGGCGGATTGTGGTGCGGGGTATCAACGTCGTCCCCACCCTGGCGGCGATATCCCTGGGTTTTAATCCGCTCGATCTGCTGGTCTACAGTCAGGTGGCCCTGAGTCTGCTCATCCCCCTGCCCCTCATCCCGATCCTCTACATCACCAGCAGACGGGAGATCATGGGGGAGTTTGTCAACCGGAGGATCACCACGGTCGTGGCGGTGAGTTTTGCCGGGGTGATCCTGGCCTTGAATGCGTATCTCCTGTTCAGCTTCGCTTGATAACCGGATACTACCCTGAACGATGTGGTTGATTTGAGGATGGATCAGAAAGGGAAGGGTTGGTACAGACAAAAACAAGAATACGATCTCCCGACCAACCCTACCGGAGTATTTCTATGAGTCCTCGCTATCTGGTCATTCTTCTCCTGATCGCCGGTGTCTTCACACTGGGCTGTACGTCGGTATCGATATCCGATACCTGCCCGATCGTCAACGCAAAGCAGATGTTGCCTGCCCGCAACATCAGTGATTACCAGCGGGTCTCCTTTTCCGATAATCTTGGTTCAGATTTCTATCGGGTATTGCTGGGGAGCGATTCAACCTTGCTTTCAAAGGTGAACACAGGGGTGCTCGCGGACTATAATTCCACCGGATTACCCGGGGCAACCATGAATATTCTGATCGTCCAGTTTCAGGATTCACCAGGAGCGGAGAGGTCGGTCCCCGCTCTGTTGAATGCCGTCGAAACCACGATCTCTGCCAATGCGACAACCCAAAGGGAGATCATATCCCGTAACAACCTTTCCTATTCTTCACTTCGCATCACGGGACTCACCAATGCCCATGGATTGAGTTTCTACCAGGAGTACGTGTTCTGGCAGGTGCGCAACTACGGGGTCATGGCCAAATTGACCACTCCGGATATCGGGCAGGACCCCCACCAGCAGATGCTGCAGTTCATGGATGCGATGGCAACGATCTGTTACCCGTAAAAGAGGACGGGGTTCTCATCTGGTTTTTTATCGCTAACGTCTTTTATCGCTAACCGATGGGTCGGCATATCGGTTCTGACTCTTCGATTTTTCGCGTCGGCATATACCTATCTCGGTGTCGGGATATTCCCGCCACGGGGAAGATTCCCGGTTAACTGCGCAGTTTGGGGGAATTGAACCAGAGGCCGTAGATCTGGTGGGACGGGTCAGTCTCTTTGAATATCACGCGGATGTCCACCCCGGTCTCCTGTTCGAAATCCGCCCTGTAGCTGGCTGCGATATAATCCCCATTCCGGGTCACCGTTGCTTCTCCCCGGGCAACGTACAGCCCGATTTTAGAGAGGATCATCGCCCGGTTCTGTTCGAACATGGTGATATTCAGTGCACTCATCTCCTTGCTGAAGTCCCGTGAGTACCGGGTATAATTATCTTCGTTGAGAGCCAGAAGGAGATTATCGGTAATGGGGTCCGAATAAGAGCGCACCTGAGCCTGTTCTTCTGCAGAGAGCGCGGTGTCCTGCCCGATGCAGCCGCCAATCATCACCACTGCGATGGTGACGAGGATCATGAATAGGAGGGTTGAAAATTTCATGAACAGGTACTGGCTCCGAAAGCCCATAACCTCTGGGGCGGTGATAATCCGAAGGCAGAAAACGTATCCCGGGGGACGGTCACCCTTGTGACATATGGCCACCATCATTACCCGAATCAGGCGGGATGAGGGTGATCGAGATACGGGGTGAAGGGCTTTCCGGACAAGGGATTTCAGCCGATCCTAGATCCCGATTATCGATCCCTCATACCTATGAACGGTTGAATTCAACGAAGATATTGGGTTGTCTGAATGAATTTAGGAAGATCCGTTCCTTACGGGAAACAGATAAAAACCTGAAGATCCTCCAAGGCTACTGGCATGTCCCGCTCGCATTCCCTGAGGGAGTCACTGCTCAGGAAGAAATCGGTGAGGGAACTGGAGAAGGACATCTCGCAGGCCCATACCCTGCGGAGAGTACTAGGTCCCTGGGAACTGGTGTTTCTAGGTATCGGGGCGATTGTCGGAACCGGTATCTTCGTCATCACCGGTGTGGCCGCGGCTGATTTTGCCGGGCCGGGGGTGATCCTTTCTTTCATCCTGGCGGGTCTGGCCTCGCTGTTTGCCGCCCTCTGTTATGCCGAATTCGCCTCCATGGTTCCCATCGCCGGAAGCGCCTACACCTACAGCTACGCGTCCCTCGGCGAGATCTGGGCATGGATCATCGGTTGGGATCTGATCCTCGAATACACGGTCTCGGTCGCCGCGGTGGCCATAGGCTGGTCGGGTTATCTCGCCAATCTCTTTGCTTCCATGGGAGTGACCCTTCCCGCGGCGTTCATCAATCCCTTTGGCTATCAGGGAGGTCTGATCAATGTACCCGCCATCCTGATCATCGCTGGCATCACGGCACTCCTGATCCTGGGCATCCGGGAAAGTGCCCAGGTGAACAACGCGATCGTGGTGATCAAACTCCTCGTGCTGGTTCTGTTTCTCTATCTGGGCCTGGGTCACCTCAACACCGATCTCTGGCACCCCTTTCTTCCCTTCGGATGGGGCGGGGTGATCGGAGGTGCGGCGATCGTGTTTTTCGCGTACATCGGTTTCGATGCGGTATCCACCGCGGCGGAGGAGGTCCGGGACCCGCAGAGGAATCTTCCCATCGGAATCATCGGCTCCCTGATCATCTCTACTCTTCTCTATATCGCCGTCTCCACGGTTCTTACCGGTATCGTCCCGTACTCAAGTCTGGGTCAGACCGCCGCCCCCGTCGCCTATGCTCTCACGCAGATAGGCATTTCCTGGGGTTCGGCGCTCGTATCGGTGGGAGCAATCTGCGGGATCTCCTCCGTTCTGCTGGTGCTGCTCTACGGCCAGTCTCGTATTTTCTTTGCCATGGCACGCGACGGTCTTCTACCCGGTGCGTTTGCCTCCCTTCACCCCCGGTTGCGGACCCCGGTGAACATCAGTCTCCTCCTGGGTGGGGTCACTGCGGTGCTCGCGAGCACACTTCCTCTGGAGACCGTGGCGGAACTGGTGAACATCGGGACCCTGGCTGCCTTCATTATTGTTTCGATCGGGGTGATCGTCCTCCGAAGGACGGATCCTGATCTTCCCCGCCCCTTCCGGGTCCCCCTGGTTCCGCTGGTCCCTGCCCTTGCCATTCTATCCTGCGGGTATTTGATCCTGTCCCTCCCCACCATCACCCACCTGCGGTTTGTGATCTGGCTGGTCATCGGGTTGGCAATCTATTTCCTGTATACCCGGCGCCGCAGAGGCAGGCAGTAGCGACATATCTCAAGAACCAATTAGTATAAAGAGGTAAAATGGGAGAGATGAAGGCCAATACATAATTCTGTGCGGGTATCCTCCTCTTCCCGGACATTGAAATCTCTCATCCTGTCATCATACAGGGGTATACACGCGGCAACAAGTATCGATCGGAAAAAAACGTGAATCGGTTCTATATCACTTGGAATAATATTATGATGCGATACTCACGATACATGACTTTAGTGGTGTAATCATGGGGTCTCGAAAGCTATCTAAGGGCAATACATCTCTGATCTTATCCAAGAGCCCTTCTGGCATCAAGGGGCTGGATGAAATACTGGAGGGAGGCCTTCCCACCGGCCGTCCTACCCTGATATGCGGAAATGCAGGGTGCGGGAAAACCCTGATGGCCATGGAATTCCTGGTCCGGGGTGCGGTTGATTACGACGAGCCCGGGATCTTCATGTCATTTGAAGAATCGGAACAGGATCTCATCCAGAATGTGGCATCTCTGGGGTTTGACCTGCCACACCTCATAAACGCAAAAAAGATCTTCATCGATTTTGTGTATTTTGAGAAGAACGAGATCGAGGAGACCGGAGAGTATGATCTGGAGCCGCTGTTCATCCGCCTTGGCAGTGCGATCGACGAATTGGGTGCGAAACGGGTTGCTCTGGATACCATCGAATCCCTCTTTTCCGGTCTCTCCAATCAAACCATCCTTCGCGCGGAACTGCGACGTCTCTTCCGCTGGTTGAAGGGGCGGGGCGTAACCGCGATCATCACCGGAGAGAGCGGGGGGGCAGGGATGCTCACCCGCCATGGCATGGAAGAGTATATTTCGGACTGTGTGATCTTCCTCGATCATCGCATCCAGGAACAGGTGTCCACCCGCAGGATGAGGGTGATGAAATACCGGGGATCGGTGCACGGTACAAATGAATATCCCTTCCTTATCGACAATCAGGGGATCACGGTCTTTCCCATCACCTCCCTCAAACTCGACCATGGAACCTCCGACGAACGGATCTCAAGTGGTATCGAACGCCTTGACGCCATGCTCGAGGGGAAAGGCTTCTATCAGGGAAGTTCTATCCTGATCTCCGGCACCCCGGGCACAGGAAAGACTAGCGTCGCCACTTCCTTCGCCGAGGCAACCTGCAGGGACGGGAAAAAATGCCTTTATTTTGCCTTTGAGGAATCCCCCAACCAGATCATGCGAAACATGCGGTCTATCGGCATTGATCTCCAGCCTTGGGTGGATGCCGGACTACTGCGGTTTCATGCCTCCCGCCCCACGTTTTTTGGCCTGGAGTCCCACCTTGCCGTGATGTTTAAGATGATTCAGGAGTTTGGGCCGGACGTCGTCGTGGTAGATCCCATCAGCAACCTCCTGTCGATCAGCGATGAAAAGAATGTTCAGTCTATGTTTACCCGCTTGATCGATACCCTGAAAAGCCGGGAGATCACCTCGATGATGACGAATCTGACTCATTCCGGGCTGAATGAAGAGACGCAGGTGGGTATTTCATCCCTGATGGACACCTGGATCCTGTTAAAAGACATGGAGGCCAACGGAGAGCGCAACCGGGGCCTCTATATCTTGAAATCAAGGGGAATGGAACATTCGAATCAGATACGGGAATTCAGTCTGTCCAGCCAGGGTATCAATCTGATCGAACCCTATATCGGGATGGGTGAGGTAATGACCGGATCGGCACGTTATGTACAGGAAACGATGGATGCCGCAGAAGCGAAGGAGGAGGAGAGCAAGCTGGAGCAGGAGCACAGGAAGCTGGAGACACGAAGGAAGATAATCGAAGCCCAGATCGCTGCCCTGCAGATGGAATTTGAGTCAGAACAGTATGAATTTAATCGCCTTAAGGGGCAGAAAGAGATGAAGAAGAGATCCCGTCTCGATGAGCGGCAGCATTTGAGTAACTTGCGGAGCTGAATAATGACCATCGAACCATCCAGTGAGATGAAAAAAACCGGAGGAAAGGATCCGGAAATCTGGGAGTTACGCCTCTATGTGGCGGGCCAAACTCCTAAATCCATTACTGCGTTCTCCAACTTATCCAAGATCTGCGAACAGCATCTCGCCGGTAAGTACCGTATCGAAATTATCGATCTTCTCGAAAATCCACAGCTTGCCCGCGGGGATCAGATCTTCGCCCTGCCAACCCTGGTGCGTAAACTCCCCCAACCGATGCGAAAGATTATCGGTGACCTCTCCAATACAGAGAGAGTCCTGGTCGGACTCGATCTACGTCCCGTGTGGAAGAAGTAGGGAAAATACCATGCCGAACAAACGGAAGAAATCAACGGACTCCAGAGATGCGGCAGACGATTACGAGCAGGCATACCAGAAAGCCGGAACCCGTCGGTATGTCCTCCGCCTTTACGTAAGCGGGATCACCCCCCGATCCCGGACCGCCATTCAGAACATACGCAAGGTCTGCGAAGAAAACCTGAACGGACGGTATGATCTGGAAATAATCGATATCTACCAGCAGCCGGAGCGGATACGGGAAGAACAGATTCTCGCGGCACCGACCCTGATCAAGAAACTGCCTCTTCCGCTACGCAAAATCATCGGAGATATGTCCAACACCGAACGGATCCTGGTCGCGCTGGATCTGTCGATGAAGGAGTCGTAACTTAGTTCAGGATAGTCCACCATGAGTCCCCGCAGAACCCACGGTGATGAGATCCACGATCTGAAGGCTGAGATAGAGAGTCTTCGCGCCCAGTTATCAGAGGTGACAGA
>JBAIXL010000075.1:0-1979 GCA_037916685.1 Methanolinea tarda | reverse complement strand
ACAAAACGGCATTCCAGCCTCCCCGCCCGGTTGGGCATCAGGGCGATCTCCCGGTTATACTGCCTGTCGAATGCCGGGACAAGCCCGAGATTTGCCAGTATCTGGAAGCCGTTGCAGATACCCAGTACCAGGTTATCACCATCGAGGAACTCCATAAGATCCTCCCACAGGTTGTTACGCACCCGGTTTGCATAGGCATTGCCCGCCCCCGTGTCGTCGCCATAGGAAAAACCTCCGGGGAAGACCAGGAGGCGGTAGTCCGAAAGCCGGTTCCGCCCGGCTATCAGGTCGTTGATGTGGACAATGTCCGAGGCCATCCCGGACCGGGCCAGCACCTCCTGTGTTTCCATCTCGGAATTGATCCCAAATCCGCTCATGATCATGGCCTTCTCCGGGATCATCTCACGTGCGACCTTCACCTTCGGCAAGGCAGCCGGGCGGAAAATCTTGCGAGCACCTGTCATCTCAGTACCCCCTGAATGGTGCCTTGTAGGCCGTCTCGAGTTCATCCACCTGCACATCCAACAGGAGTTTTTCTGAGGTGATCCGGAGCGCCCGGCCCCCGACCCTCCCGAGCAGGATCGCGTCCTTCCCGACGATCCGCTCAAATGCCCGCTTGTTTACCGGGTCCACCGTGACCACGAACCTGCCAAGCGACTCCGAGAAGAGGTAATAGTCCGGGCGCACACCTGAAGGGAGGGTCAGGTCCATCCCGATCCGTCCCGCGATCGCGACCTTCGCAAGGGCAATACCGAGACCGCCATGGCTGACCGGGAAGGCGGAGGCGACCAGTTCACGTGAGACCGCCTCCGTAATCCTCCCGTAGCGTTCCCGCATCACTGGTGCGTCAAGCGCCGGAACGGTATTCCCGTTATACCCGAGATGGGCGAAATACTCCGAACCACCCAGTTCTTCGCAGGTCTCCCCGATGACATAGACAAGGTCCCCGGCAATCTTGGCATCCAGCGAGACCGCCTTTGCGACATCCGGGTGGATGCCGATGGAGGAGATGAGGAGGGTCGGGGGCACGGAGATCTTCACCCGGTTGTTCCCGGCGTCATACCCGGAGAAATCATTGAACATGCTGTCCTTGCCCGAGATAAATGGCGTCCCGAACGCGGTGGCAACCTCATAGCACCCCCGGGCTGCCAGTTTCAGCTGCCCGAGCCGTTCGGGTTCGTCAGAGGAGCACCAGCAGAAATTATCGAGGATCGCAATGGAATCGAGCGGAACCCCGATGGCGATCAGCCCGCGGACTGCTGTGTCGATCCCGGCGGCTGCCATCAGGAAGGGATCGATCTCCGCGTACGAGGGAAAGACCCCCTGCGACAGCCCGACACCCTTCATTGAGCCGTGCACAACCCGGGTCAGGGTCGCATCGGACTGCACCCGGCCCGCTCCCTGCACGGGTCCAAGCAGGTGGCCGCCCTGGACCGTGTGGTCATACTGGATGGAGATGAACTCCTTTGAGCAGAGGTTCTTCCTCTGCAGCATGGCAAGGAATGTTGCATCAAGCCGATCAGGGCACGGGATGCAGGGTTCGGGAAAGAGGTTTTTCGTGTAGCTGGTCTTCAGGTGTTTCCGAGGCAGGCCTTCGTGGAGGAAGTCCAGCCCGACATCCATCACCACGGAGCCACGGCTCTCGACCACGCACCGACCGGAGTCTGTGAAGGTGCCGATCACCGTTGCCTCGACCTCCCGGAGCTGCATCAGCTCCATGAACGCATTCAGCTTGTCCGGCGGGACGGCCAGGGTCATCCGCTCCTGGGACTCCGAGATCCAGATCTCCCAGGGGGCCATGCCGGGATACTTCAGGGGGACCCGGTCGAGATATACATGACAGCCGTTGCTTTCCTTTGCCATCTCTGCCACAGAACAGGAGATCCCACCCGCCCCGTTGTCGGTGATGCTGTGGTACAGCCCCATGTCCCGGGCCTCCCTGACAATCACGTCAGAGAGCTTCTTCTGGGTGATAGGGT
>JBAIXL010000074.1:0-5387 GCA_037916685.1 Methanolinea tarda | reverse complement strand
GGCACCGCGAGGGCAGTTTGAAGGTGATTATTCATCCACAGGAATAATGGACCGGATCAAATCTGTCCGGGTTGTTTTTCATCAGCAGGATGTAAATTACCTGATACAGTATGCTCCATAACGGATTCCAAACACGAAAAAATAGGAGTACCGGATCCTCACCATATCCGAAGGTACATACCAAGGGGAAGAGATGGGAAAGCGATGGCTGCCCCGATACCCTTCCAGTATATACCCGGGACAAGAGGAGAACGCTCCCATTTTATTCTTCCCTGACCGCAGATGCATACCTTGAAATGCCGGATTCAGGGATTCGTTTAGATCGAGGCACGCCGGTTGCTGCCGAATGCTATCGGGATGTCGGCCAGATATCAACCCGAAAACGATAACTCTATTCCCACGCAATGGATCCCGGATGATCTGCAAGGCCGGGGTGTTTCAGGATAGTTCTACCACCTTCCGACGATTCGTGGAGGATTGCCAGGTGCGGTGCGAGGTGATCACCCCTCACCTGCTGGCCGCCCCCTTCTTCCGCGGTTCCTATGTGACCATCATCATTCCCACCGGCTTTGCCAACCCGAAATATTCTCTCTTCCTGCCGGTGCTCCGCGCAAAAGCGGACCGAATCCGGACATTTCTGGAGAGGGGAGGCAGGCTTCTCGTATTCGGCGCTGCGGAGGCACGCCCCGATGCCTATGACTGGCTTCCGTTTCAGGCAGAATACCATCATGATTACGGAGAACGGGAGGTGATCCTTCCAGAGGAGTGGGGTCTGGGATCACTGCTGGAAGGGTACGACCTCACGGCAGTTCCCTGTGACGGCACCTTCACCTGTCAGGAAGGAGACATTGCCGGATTCACCCGGGAGGGCCGCATGGTATTATTGGGAAAACGAGTCGGGGAGGGAGTGGTGATCATCACCTCGCTGCATGAGTACCCCTCCAGGAAATTCCTGAAGGAGTTTGCCTGCGGAGATACGGAGATCCCGTTTTAAGCATCCGGGTACCGGCGTTTCCCTTGTCGTAAACGATGGGAGGGAGTGGATTTTTTCAAGAGGAATATATATGAGGATTCTTACGCATAGTGTTGATGAAATGGGTATGGCAGACCACGTTGCGTCCGGCACGGGCACTGATTGGGGCAACATCCGTTGGGAGGATACATGATCACCTATACTCTCTCTCCTGATTCGTCCGCAGACGATCTGGCCCCCATCGCCTGGTGCCTCCATGAACTCCTCAACCACCTTCCCACCACCGCCCGATCCCTCCATCGCCGGGGGGTCCGGATCGAGGATAAACGGATCGTGGACAGGGAGTATTCCGGCCCCGTTCTGGAGCAGGTCCTCGCCTCCAATACCGTTACCCGAACCCGACCCTCCTCAGGACCGTACCGCGGAGTACCGGTGATTGTCGCCCCCCTGAATAATGAGCAGGGAGAGGTGATGGGAGCGATCGGGGTCGTGGATATCACCGGGATATTCGATCTGGCCACCCTGATGGAACACCAGTCCATGATTCTAAAGCAGGTCTGTGGAAAGGACCCGTGCCCCCTTCCCCAGGAACAGGTGGGAGGGAAGAGATAACTATGAAGGAAACGCAGTCCCTGGTGCTCGAGCAGCTACGTGAGGCAACGGTACCCCTCTCACTTCACGAGCTCGCAGACCGGACCGGTCTCACCCGTCCTCAGATCTCGTCGGCACTGCGATCTCTGCGGAGTATGGGCTACACCATCTCCACCGTACAGCGGGGTGTCTACGTGCTGGAATCCCCCACTTCCCGACTGATTCCCCACGAAATCCAGCGCAGGCTTCGGACCACCTTCATCGGTCACGAGATGCGGTACTACGACAAAACCTCTTCCACCAACGCGGTGGCCCGGGACCTCACGGCTCAGCAGGATCCTGCGACTCTGCACGGGACCGTGATTGTCGCCGAAGAACAGACGGGAGGAACCGGTCGATTGGGAAGAGTCTGGGTTTCACCCGGAGGGGGTATATGGACCACTATCATACTCAAACCCCACATTCCCATCGACCGCCTCCTGATGCTCACCATGGTCGGTTCCCTCGCGGTAGTGCGGGCGATAAAGAAGGTTACCGGTATCGGAACCCTGATCAAATGGCCTAACGACATCTATATCGGCAAGAAGAAAGTGGGCGGGGTGATCACCGCCCTGTCGGCCGAAGGATCCCTGGTGCACTATGTTCTGGTGGGGATCGGAATCGATGTCAACGTACCGATCCGGGACCTTCCCCCCCGCCTCCGGGACAGCGCCACCTCGCTTTCTTCGGAGCTCGGGCATGAGGTGGACCGGGTCGAGCTTCTGGCCAGCCTGCTGCGGGAATTCGAACTGCGGTACAATCAGGTGGAAAGCGGGGAGTACGATACCATCCTGCGGGAATGGAAGAGTCTCTCGTGCACCCTGGAGCATCGCGTGCGCATTCATCTGGGTACGCGGACATTTGACGGGGAGGCATTCGATATCGATGATCACGGGGCTCTGATGGTCAGAAAGGATTCGGGGACCGTGGAACGGGTTATCGCGGGAGATTGTGAGCATATCTGAGCCCCCTCGAAGAGTCGGGTGGCATGGGTACGCAGGACCATGTACGGAGATCTGGAAAGGACCCGGCGCATAGCCTACACCGCGGCATTCGTCGGTCTGATCACCTTGGGTGGCTGGCTTTCGATTCCCTTTCTGCCGGTTCCCATCACGCTGCAGACGCTCTTTGTCCTGCTGGCCGGCGCGATCCTGAGACGATGGGGGGTGATTCCTGTGGGGCTGTACATCCTCTTTGGGATCCTCAACATCCCCGTGTTCCATAGCGGTCTGTCGGGACTGGGGATCCTCCTGGGTCCCACGGGAGGGTACATCCTCGGATTTCTGCCCGGGGTTCTGATCGTGGGATTCGCCTATGAGCATACCTCCCCCCCGATACGGATCGGCGGCATCGTGTTGGCAAATCTGGCCATCTATTCGGTGGGAATCCTGTGGCTTCTTTATTCGACCGGCATCTCATTCCTCTATGCCCTGATCTTCGGGATGGCCATCTTCCTGCCCGGTGATATTCTGAAGGGCATCGCCGTATACGTGACGGCCCGGAGGATCGGATGATCGAGATCCGGGATCTACGGCACCGCATTATCGAGATTCCCGCGCTATCCCTGACCGGAGGAACCACGGCAGTGATCGGACCCAACGGGGCCGGCAAAAGCACTCTTTTGCGTCTCTGTGCCGGAGAAGAAGTTCCTGCCACTGGATCGATCCTCATCGACGGCAAACTCCCCCGTGACGAAGAGATCGGATGGGTGGATGAAAATCCCGAACGAACACTTCTCTTCGAGCGGGTGGAGGATGAGCTTGCCTCTTCGCTGCGGTTCCGGAACCAGCCCTGCACAGAAACGGCGGTCTGTGTCCGGGACCTCATCGCCCGTCTCGGGATCTCTCACCTGCTTCCCGGCCGCACCTGGAATCTCTCGGCCGGTGAAAAGGTGCTGGTTGCCCTGGGAGCGGCGCTTGCCTCCCGGCCCGCGGTCCTCATTCTGGACGAGGTGGACTCCCATCTGGATCCCCCCACCGATCACCGAGTACAGAAGATTCTCTCCGAAAGTGGGATCCGTCACGTCCTGGTGTCCACCCAGCAGATGGAGGCAGCAGCCAGGGCGGATCAGGTGGTATACCTAGAGGGTGGGAAGATCCTGCGGGAAGGTACGCCCCGAGAGGTCTTCTCCTATCTGGAGGATACCTGTTTCTACCCGTCCTCCTGGAGGGATTGCTGACGAGGGTTGTTCTCCGCGAGGTCGAGATATCCCGAGGATCCTTCCGCCTTCAGGCGACGGGAACATTTTCCGAGGGTCTTCATCTGGTCCGGGGCCCGATCGGGTGCGGGAAGACCACCCTCTCCCTCCTGCTGGCCGACCTCCTTCCCCCCCAGTCGGGGGAGGTGGAGAAGGAGGGTATTCACCGCCAGAGATTACTCATGCAGTTCCCGGAGTATCAGATCACCTCCCGTACCCTGGCCAAAGAGGTGGAGAGCTGGGGAGGGGTGCCTGAAGAGGTTCTCACGGATCTGGATATCCAGGATCGAAAGGATGAGGATCCCCTCACGCTGAGCCGGGGAGAACTGAAGCGACTGCTGCTGCAAACATTTCTCCGGACGGATCCGGATCTCCTCCTGCTGGACGAACCGTTTGCCGGACTGGACTGCCGTGAAAGAGGACGGATGATCGATGCCCTATCGGGTCGCGCATCCCGGATCACCATCCTCTTTTCGCACGATACGGGAAGGCTCCCCTCACCCGACCATCTCTGGGAGATCCGGTCGGGCCTCCTCATCGATCAGAAGGGTTCGACCGGATACCCTGACACCGAACGTTCATATCCATCATCCGCGTCAGACGAAGGGGGCGACGCACTTTCCGGCCCTTCGGGGGCGGGAGAAGGCGGTGACAGAAAGGTATGAAGGATCCCCGGATGAAGATCGGGACCGTGATCGCCCTTTCCCTCGCCTCCTTTCTGAGCGTGATCGCCGCCCTGTTCACGGTGGGATGGTGGATAGTCCACGACCGCAGAAAAATCGACCTGCTCCGATCCCGACCGTTCTGGATCTATCTGGGAATCGTTGGCCTGTTCGGTATCCTCGTCCAGATCGAAGGGGGCGAGGGCGGCCCGTACTTCGTCCGCCTGGGAGCGATCGCGCTCGTCGCGGTCTGGACGTACCGAGAGTACCGGCCGGGAGAGTTCCTGAATGTCTCAGTCTGGGCATTCGGAAGGCGATGGGGATTTGAGCTCGGGCTGGTGGCGGAGATGAGTATGCAGGGACTTCGGATCCTGGAGGAAGATATGGACCGCATTCGCATGGCCCTTCGACTCAAAGGGGTCCGCTGGAGCGGGAGGTCCCTTCCTTCCGTCCTCTCCCTGTTGCTTCTTACCACTCTGCGCAGGGCCGATTCTCAGGCTCAGCTGCTGGCGTTACGCGGGTACCGGAGAGGAGGGTCGTTCTGCCCCTATTTTCATACGGTTCCCACGGACGTGGTTTCCACCCTCGCGGCCATCTTCATCCTGGTCCTGTCCCTTTCCCTGCGATATCTCGCAGGTTTCTCCTGAGCTCATGGGATGGATGACCGCCGGATGCGACCTGGCCAGTATACAGAAAGGGCAGAAAGGGTAGAGAAATTCCTTTGGAATCCAACAAGCTCGGTATCCAAGGTCCGGGTGCGGGAATATTCATCCGATGAATTACACCGATAAAAAGGTATTTTCGGAGATACGCGTGTATTTTTTATACTTCCACACGAAAAATTATTGGGTTTTACGGCTGTGATTCTTGCATCCCTGAGGTGTCCCGATGACTGATATTCCGTCTTCCAGGATTTCTATCACCG
>JBAIXL010000073.1:0-2971 GCA_037916685.1 Methanolinea tarda | reverse complement strand
CGCAAGGATGTATCATCATGAATCGAACGGTTCGGGTCGGTATCCTGGCTCTTCTCTGCGTTCTCATTCTCGTCGCAGAGGGAGTTGCCCCTGCGATGGGGATGCAGGCGGGAAAGTCTCCGGTGTATCAATTCAACGTGACTATCCTCGGTAACGATGCAGGAAAGATTACCATCAACACCGCGGATCATATCTTTGTCTACCGTAGCCACGGCCTTAACAACAGAGTCAAATTTGTGCTGGATTCGAGCTGCGGTAGGATCATCGAACCGGTCTGTACCAATCCCGGGGGAGTTCTAGCCGTTGAAGGCGTGTGGGATCGGACCTGTGATCTGGAAGGTGCAAACTTTTCCCTGCTGCCGTTACCCGGGAGCCATTGCCCCTGATATAGGGGTTCCAGACGGTTTTTCTCAAGGGGATCGAGGTAGACAGGTCCGCAAGATAGACCCTTGGGTTTTACTATTCTTTTTGCCATCCATTCGACCGGTATCTCTGCTACTGGACAGGCAGTGCCAGGAGTATCGGGCATTGACGGGATTATATTATTTTACCACGATTCTTCGCAGCAATATGAGCGCCACCGGTATGAGCCAGAGATAGACGCGGACGCTGATCCTACCGACCAGTACAGAACCGAACACGGGCAGGGAAGAGAGGAAGAAGATCGAGGCGGCCAGGAATTCGAAGTTGCGTATCCGGATATATTTCTGGATCAGGTGATTGGGAATCAGTTTCCGTTCCTCCTTGGTCAGTTCATGGGTAAAGAATCCCAGCAGTAATTGCAGGACTCCCAGATCCAGTGCATACACCGAGGTGACCAAGTTGAGGAGATCCCCCGTCAGGGTGTGGGAGAGATTGAAGAGGTACGGTTCGATGGACACTGCGAAGAGGAGGATCACGTTGAGGATCATGGTCGTCACGGTTTCCACAGGAAGGACCGTCATAATCGCGGTATAGCGGTGCCAGACAATGATCAAAATGATGAAGCTAAAGGTGAAGAAAAAGACATCATCATAGATTTCGAGGGGGGTGGTGGGGGGTACGCCAATGAGAAAGAGCGCCCCGATGGAGAGAGCAAGCCCAAAGATCAGGTCGGAGAGGGCTTCGATCCGGGCTTTCGGGGTAACCAAATCCTGATTCTTTGCCATTCGCCACCACAGGGTAACCTTCTCATGGTGGTTCCTAGCATCAATCTTTGCCTGTATGGACCGGTACTCTTCCGAGTGGTCTGCCGATCACGATTGCCCCGATGTATTTCGTCATATAGGCCACCCAGTGTTACTAGGATAAATGGGTGGTTTGCGGGAGTTGAGACCTTGGATCGAATAATAGGTCGTTATGCACCCGATATCGGGAACGGGGCAGGATCAACCAGGTCGTTTTTGAATATAGTACAGGATCAAATCCAGTAAATTATTGCCGGGGTGACCCTGCGGATCGCATAGACCATTACGATCGAACTATTAAGGCGGTACCCGCTTTTATTGAAGGCACCCGATTTCGATCTATCATGATTAATTATTTATAATATAGAGAATAAAAAAGTTCACAATGGATCTCTACCGAAGAATGTCACCGGAAGATCAACCATTGGCCGCCTCTATTATTAAGCGACAGCTGTTTTTCGTACGATAATCGAACGCAAATTTCGCCTTGTTGGGCGAAAATGTCTCGAATTTCAGAATCTTTACAAAATCTGGTGTGATTATGAAGGAAAAATGTTTGAATGGGAACCGGTTTGATGAAAAAGAACTAACAGAAGAGTTATACCGGGTGATTGAACGATTGAACAGTCAGGAGGAGGACGATAACCGTATTTGGGCACTGATTGAGTTAGGAGAAGGCGGCGATCCTCGAGCGGTCAAACCGATCATTGACTGTTCCTATGATAAGAATGAGAAGATCCGCAGATATGCGATTGAAAGTCTTTTCCGGTTACGGAGCGTCCGTGGAGTGAGCGCGCTGAGCGACCGACTAAAAGACAGAAGCGAAGATCAAGAGACACGAAGAATGGCAGCCCGGGCATTGGGGGAGATTGGGACATTCAGTGCCTTGGAGGTGCTTATTCAGATTGTCGTGGACCATGGGGAAGATCCGTTAAACCGGATGTTCGCCGCAGAGGCCCTCGCACGGGCAAAAACTAAAAGATTCCATCAAGTTCTCCTGGGGTGTTTTAGGAAGGATAATCTCAAGGCAAATTGCGAACTGAAGTCAACTGAATGCTAAAATATTACTCAAGATTGCAGAGGAGAGTTAGGGGAGGAGGGAAAAATAAACCGGACGAATGATCATTCTCACATGATGTAAAAATTCAGGATCTGACCGCGTAATGAAGCAGGAATTATTAAGAGCTCCAAATCGCGGTCCTAAATATGCATTGGAAGATCGCCGTACATCTCCGGAAGGATTTGAGGTGTCCGGGCGACGATGTTGTTCCATTAATGGAGTTATTCATTCTCTTATCAGGTCATTACTGGTTTCGGAATATGTCGTTCATCACTGACATCGTGCACTAAAAGTTGGGGATTTTGTGAGATGATTAACGACGTGTAAGATGAGTAGTCCAGTAGTGATCAGCCAAGGGTGCCTGCCTTTCAAATCTAAAGTGTTACACAGATGCTTATGGTCGATTGATTGTGATTAAAAATTAGTATTTTTTTATTTGTTATCCATTACGCAAGAGGCAGATCCGGTTGTAGACAAGACCTATCGGGACACCCGAGTCCAGAGTGATCGTGGTGAGGGTTTCGACACACATTTCTTTTTATTCCATTCTTTTCAACAATTTCAACAACGCCGGGATCTTACGGAAGCTGGTTCACTTGTTCCGGCATCGGGGTCTCTTCCATCGCGGTCAGGGGGAGATGGAGCATGAGGCGCAGGCCTCCTGCGGTGGAAAAGTTTCTCATCTCCCGGCGGACCTGAAAGAGGAGTTCCTGGACCACCAGCCGGCGGTCGACTTCTCCCACTT
>JBAIXL010000072.1:0-9342 GCA_037916685.1 Methanolinea tarda | reverse complement strand
TTGATCTCGTGGCGAAGAATATCGCGTTCAACATGCAGACCATCACCGTCCCCCATGGAGCTACGGTAACCATCCATTTCGACAATGAAGACCAGGGGGTCCAGCACAACTTTGCTGTGTACACCGATTCTTCCGCGTCGAACAATATCTTCCGTGGAACTCCCATTACGGGAGTTGCATAGACCACCTCTATCTTCACTGCGCCCGCAACCCCTGGAAACTACTTCTTCCGCTGCGATATCCATCCCACCATCATGACCGGCACCTTCACCGTGACCTGATCAGTATTTCCCCCTCTTTTTGGATCGATCCGCCGATCGATCAAGGAAAGTTTTCCAGTAGTATATGGGGTGGATCCGAAAAACGAAAAAGAAGAACCCGAGACGATGGATTCAAGGGATGAGAATCCCACGGATCTCCTCGAAAACATACGGTATGTTGCTCGTGGGTCGTGGGGAACATAACCTCTCTTCCGGTCTTCTCCCACCGTCCGAAGGGTATGTTGTCTTTTCCCTCTTGTTGTAACGAGCATATCCTTCGCCGATCCAAAAATTAGAATATATCACCAGAATATGGCCAATTTGTGGTGAAAAATTGCGGATCTTCGAATCTTCTGTTACCATTAATAAGATATCTTCAAGGCAGATGGACGAGGCGGGATTCGAACCCGCGGCCTCATCGTTGCGAACGATGCGATCTACCCCTGATCTACCCGCCCGTACCCTATGTACAATAACGGAATAGCTTATGAAACCTGCGAAAAATGCGTCGTAACAGAAAAATTGATCTAGAGAATGATCTCTATATCCAGTTTTTCCGCCAGTTCCTTGTACCGGTTCCGGATAGTGACTTCTGTGACTCCGGCCACTTCTGCCACTTCACGCTGAGTACGCCGTTCCCCGGAGAGGATGGAGGAGATGTAGATCGCCGCAGCCGCGACACCGGTGGGTCCCCGCCCGCTGGTGAGCTCACGCTCACCTGCCTGGCGAAGAATCTCCACGGCACGGCTCTGGACTTCACCCTTCAGGTTCAGCCCGGAGCAGAACCGGGGGACGTAGTCGATGGGGGAGGTAGGCAGCAGCTTCAATCCCAGCTCACGGGAGATGAACCGGTAGGTCCGGCCGATCTCTTTGCGGGATACACGGGACACTTCTGCGATCTCATCCAGAGTACGGGGCACATTACACTGGCGGCAGGCGGCATACAGGGCGGCAGCCGCAACGCCCTCGATACTCCGACCCCGGATCAAATTCTTGTCCACAGCATCACGATAGACCACCGCGGCCGTCTCACGGACGTTGCGGGGTAGTCCGAGAGCCGAGGCCATACGGTCCAGTTCGGAGAGGGCAAACGCAAGGTTCCGTTCCGTCGCATTGCTCACCCGGATCCGCCGTTGCCACTTCCGCAGCCGATAGAGCTGAGCCCGGTTCTTACTGGAGATCGCCCTACCATAGGAGTCGCGATTTCTCCAGTCGATCATGGTGGATAAGCCCTTGTCGTGAATGGTGAAGGTCATAGGTGCTCCGACACGGGATCTCTTGATCCTCTGGTCGTGATCGAATGCCCGCCACTCCGGACCCCGGTCTATGAAGTCTTCATCGATGACCAGCCCGCAATTCTGACAGACCAGCTCAGCACGCTCGTAATCGTGCACCAGCTGGCGGCTGCCACACTCCGGACAGACGGTCTCACCGTATTCTTCGCTCTTTCTTTCTGCTTCCTTCACCTGGAGAGCGCGCTTTTTGAGCGCCTCCCGCTCTGACTGCAGCAATTTTACCTTTTCTATCTCTTGCATCCCTTCTTCCCTCATATCGAGTGTATAGGTGTTCGCCCGGAACTACCGTGCACGGCCTGTAGCAGACAATGGCGGCATAGGGGGCTTCGATGTTACCGAAAATATCCACCAGCCTTCCCAGCGGATGTGATGCTTCGGTAACCACCTCACAGTAGAGACGGGGCATTTGGCCTGGATCGCACCGTGCCACTATCAGTCGCGTACCTATAGTACGAAATACACGGCCCACGAACCTCAAATGCCACGTCCCCGGTGAGATTGCCTTATGTAAGGTAATCTATATATATAGAGTGTCTTACTATATAAATATTGTGTTAATCTATAAATATTAGTATATCAGTGTTTTTTCGACAACCAACGATGTATATTTAAAGATAACGAATTCTCTGTCTCTTCCTCGCTCAGTCCGGATCCCCTCGCAACCAGTCTCCTTGCCTGCTCATCCAGCAGATCCCCTGGACTGTGACAGTCTGAATCGACCACCAGGAGACATCCCGCCTCCTTTGCCTGGCGGACCACGTGGCCGTTGGTTCGATTATGACCGGCCCGGGACGTGATCTCCAGGGCCACGTGGTTCTGTGCCGCTGCCCGTGCGTCCTCCGAAGTGATCATACCCGGGTGGGCCAGAATATCCACATCGATACAACGGCAGGCCGCGGCGTTGGTCCCCGGAGCAACCGGTTCGATCACGGTCTCCCCGTGTATCACCACGATATCCGCTCCCTCCTGTTTCGCCCTGCGGGCAAGGGCTGAAATATGGGTAGGAGGAACGTGGGTTAACTCGACTCCACAGAGTAGCTGTACCCCGTATTCGGTGGCGGATTCCTCTACTTTTTGTACGGAATGGATGATTTCACTGAGATTGGAGGAATCGGCATGATCGGAGATCCCTATCACCGAATACCCCAGCACCGCGGTACGGCGCACGAGTTCGATGGGAAGCATCTCTCCGTCCGAGAGTAATGTATGCATGTGAAGATCGTACAGGCCTTTCTTCATCGCTTTCGCTCCATCTTTTTAGCGAGCTTCCTCAGGAGTTCTTCCTTGCTCCCTTCCCAGGTGACCACCAGGCGCCCTTCCCGTTTCATCCAGTGGGCGGGGTGAGGTTTCGCCTCCGACCGGAATTTCACTCCTATTTTCCGGGCAGCACGCTCAAGATCCGCCAGACTCGGATCCGGCACCGCCGCTGCCCTGGGGACGCGCCTCCCTTCACCCCTCTGCAGCGCGGAGTCAAAATAACTGGGATACAGGATTCGCTCACCTTTCATCCCATACTATTGGGGTCTAAATGTATATGGAGATTCACGTCCCACTCAGTACCAGTATGCACCATGTGGACATCCAGCTCGAAAAAGACATATATGCTTCCAATAACCGGATCGCGAAGGCAAACGCAGATCTCCTCCGTTCTCATAGAGTGCGGGCTTTCGATCTCCTGGGTGCTATAGGATCCGGGAAAACCGCCCTTATCGAGCAGATGGTTCCTCTCCTCAAGGTGAAGGGCTTACGGGCCGGTGCGATTGCTGGGGATGTCTATGGAGATGACGATTACCAGCGAATTATCGCCCTCGGAATCCCTGCGGTGAATGTCAATACCGGCAAGGAGTGCCATCTGGATGCTCATCTCGTGGAGCATGGTCTGGAACACCTTCCCCTCGATGCCATGGATGTCCTATTCATTGAGAATGTGGGAAATATGGTCTGTCCGACAGATTTTCTCCTTGGCGCAGAGAAACGGATCGTGGTGGTGAGCACGACCGAAGGAGATGATGTGGTGAACAAGCACCCCATGATCGTACGAGGATGCAGTATCGGGGTAATCAACAAGATCGACCTGGCACCTCTGGTCGGGGCAAACCTGAAACGGATGGAGGACGATATGTATCGCTATAATCCCGTCATACAGGTATTCCGTACTAATTTGAAGACGGGAGAGGGAATCGGCCCTCTGCTGGATGCGATCCTGAAATAATGGGAAATCTCTCCCCTTGAGTGAACCTCTATCTCACAAGAACGGGCCGAATTCCACACCGGATCTGGATTCAGGAATCTCGCGGTATACATTGAGACGGAATTCGGAGAATTGATCCCCCGCTCGAACAGGAGAGACCGGTTTCACCATTCGCCGACATCCCGCCTGAGCGACAACGGGTCCTGCCCTCACAATGCTCCTATCATAGAAATCTCTATACCGTCACGTTCCGATTCGAGGGAAGTCTCGCACGATCGGATAAGGAGATCAGGGATAACAGAAATCCTTATTTCCTCCCACAGGAATCTCGGCGTGGCGGGCCATAACAACACCTAAATAGATTAACCGGCAATATATGATGCACTTTCTATAGAGAAAGAGAAATCGGGGTGATAGTATACTCTGGCAGGGACGATCAGTTCGGAGGATGACCGGCGGACGGTATCATCCATCGCGGGGAAAGAAGGCATTTGAGATCGGAAGAGCATCGGCCGATACCACGATAGGCACCTCTCATCGTTCTCTCATTCGTACCTATGGGGGAAATCTGAAGGTGCGTGCGCTGCGCGCCAACTTTGCCAATGTGTCTGATCCAAAAACGGGCACCACACGGCGAGCGACCATCGAGACGGTGATGGAGAATCGAGCAGACCCCAACTATGTTCGGAGAAATATACTGACCAAGGGTGCTATCATCAAGACCGACCTCGGAAAGGCAAAGATTGTTAACCGCCCCGGTCAGAGTGGTGTGGTCAACGCGATATTGATCGAATAAGATACATATCCTTTTTCAGGTCTTCCCTCTCAACATTAATTGGATGCGTACTGTTTACCATCGGTTTCCCACCACTTTCGATCTCGACTTCGAACTTCAGAAACCATTTGGGGAGGTGCTCCGCTGCCTACGTGCTCTCCACGAGAGTCATACCACCAGCAGAAAGGGCATTGATCTGGTAAAGTGTCAGACCCTGGTTCAGGTCGCACATAACAAGACAACCTTTGAACCGCTCAACCGCCTCCCGGATATGGAGAATACCGTCACCGAGATGGCGGATTTCCGCATGATCGTGCGGGAAACGAGGCTGACCCCCAAGAATCGTGTGCCGGTTTCTGAAAACAGTTTTCTCGTGCGGATCGTAGACAAGGGAAAGTTCACCGAAGTAACCATTGCAAAGGAGGAATCCCGCGGGGAGATCGATGCCATGGATCTGCGGGAGATCCTGAAAGGTGCCTGTGCGTGAGTCTGGAGATCGTTATCGCCGCGCCCTTCCGCCACATGAGGAAGGATAAACTCCAGAAGAATGACGTTATTTTCTACCTTGCCCTCGACAGAAAATGGATGAGCCGGGAGCAGGCCACCCTTCTCCTGGATCGGTCGATCGCTCAGGGTCTTCTTTCTTTTTCAGACGGATGGATCACGCCTCAGTTTGATACCGCTGCGGTGACCATTCCCTTGGGGTACCGCCCCTCCCCTAATCTTTTGCTGGAAGAAGAGCCTACCGAGACGCTCCTCTCCCGGATCGCTACCAAGACGGGTCGACCGCTGAGCGAAATTACCGCAGAAATGAACCGTATCATCGCCAAGGATTTCGGAGGGCATATCCGGGTAGAGGCGGCATGCGTGATCTTGGCCCGCACCTATCAAGTCCCCTTCGAGGATCTTCTGGCATCGTTGACCGAACAGGTCAAAAAGAAGAGATAAGATTTACATACCCTGACGAGATTTTCGGGTGGGACTCATTTCTTATCCGCATCTTACGAAAGTACCAGACACAGGACCGATTCTATCAATCACGTCACGTCCCGGGAGATATTCTGGAGCAAGAACGTAGAAAAAGTGTGAATGGATGGTATGGTTATGTGGCAGCCGCTTCAGTCTTCTCTTTCGGGAAGTATTCGGCGAGTGGTTTTTCCCCATGAGCGGTAACCACGGTGTTGATCTGCACAAACTCTATCGTGATCTCATTTCCCCGGACGAATTTTCTGCGGCGTTGTCCATCCTGCGTGGGATGAAATCCAGCACCTCCGGAAAGAAGGATCCGCTTTCTGCCCACTCCTGGAAGATCCTTCCTCGCCGTTGTGCCACCCCGGTCCGAACCTCCGGTTATCTGAAGTTTATAGCCCGGGAGCCCGATCGGCCCTCCATCTACTTCCTTACCCACCTTTTTTCCGACGAATGCCCCCGCGGCCCCCCCGCTGACGGTCAGATTATAGGACTGGCCTGTTTTCGGATCTGAAACGACAACCTTGAATTCCACCATTGTATCGTGACTCCACTTGAAAGTGCTATACAACTTGGCCGGATTATCTTATAAAGACTCCTTCCTGGCAACCAACCACGAACTCTTCGGGATCCCGAGGTCATGTATAAATGCTCGGTCAAAAGTTGCAGGGATTTCACTTACCCCAGAAGGGTTCTGATCTTCTTTTCAGGGAGGCAAATTCTTCGAGCACCATCTTGGTATCTGAAGACAGGTGGGGAAGCATCTCATGTTCCAGCACCTTTACATGGCGTTCAGGGACGTCCACCAGGAACTCGTCTCCGACCTCGATCTGTCTTCCCACGGTGGCCCCTTCAATCGAGATCGCGATTTCGGCTCCAGCGGGTGCCTCATGGATGTACTCCCCCCGCTGCTGCATGGTCTTCAGGTGACCGACACGCTTACCTTCGCGGTCGATCAGGAAGACATCTGGTCGGAGTTTTCCTCCGAGCACCCTCACCCCCACCACCGCCGGATTGCTCTGGCGGAAGACACAGTTGGGAAGGAGGGAGATCTTGGCAGGCAGGATAATCTGTTCAAATTTACGCTCCTCCATCTCTCTCTTTCGCTCCTCCCTCCATTTCAGGTACAGGTCGATCAGTTCGTAGATCACTCCGGAGGAGAAGACCTTCACCCGGGAAAACGTGGGATCTTTCAACAGTTCTTCCGCATCAGGAAGGAGAATGGTGTTAAAACAGAGGAGTACGCTCTTCAGGGGGTCAGCAATGGTCTGAACCTCTATCAGGTCATGGCGGCTCACCGGACCCACTTCGGCTTTGATTACTCCGATATTGTGGTTCTCCAGCTCTTTCGAGAGCGCCTCCAGTGCCCCGATGGTATCGGCCTTGATCATGATCCCCTCCTCGGAGATCTTTACCTGGATCTCCTCCATCTCTTTCTCAACCTCGCGGATAGCCGCATCCCTATCATCAGTGATGGCGACCAGGGGTGATCCTGCCACTACGGTTTCAAGGGACGGTGCGGAGATCTTCACTCCCGATGCCGCAACCACCTTCTTCACACGCTCGAATCTCTCTTCTACCCGTATCTCATGCAGAGCACGGGGTTTGAGCAGGGATCGGACCTTGGTGGTGATCACCCCGTTCTGTGCTCCTATCGCGATATCGTCTCCGACGGAAAGTGTTCCGTCGTACAGGATGACATCAATCGTGGATCCCAAACCCCGCTCCTCTTTCACTTCAAGAACCGTTCCCCGAGCAGGATTGTCTGCGGAGAAATGGAGGTTACCGGTCATGAACCGTTGGGAAAGTCCGATCATCACCATCAGCAGGTCGGGGATCCCCTCACCGGTCAAGGCACTCACCGGGACGATGGCGATCGTGCGCTGGAAATCCCGGATGCGGTCATATCGTTCTGAATTGAACTCCATATCAGAGAGTTTCCCCACCAGTTCGTAGAGTCGGGTTTCCAGGATCTCCTGGGTTCTGGCCCCCTGGGTAGCGAAGGATTTCTGGAATGTGGCGTCTTTGTTCACCCGCCATCCGGGGATCCGGTCGATCTTATTGGCGGCGACCACAAAGGGCGTCCGGTAATTACGCAGAATCTGAAGCGCCTCGATGGTCTGGGGCTGGAACCCCTCGGTGATATCTACTACCACAATCGCCATGTCCGCGAGGGCGCCTCCCCTTGCCCGGAGAGTGGTGAAGGCATGATGGCCGGGAGTATCGATGAACAAGAGACCCGGGACGTTGACCTCCAGCTGTCCCAGCGAGATGCTCATCTTCTGTATCACCTCGATAGGCACCACCGTGGCTCCGATATGCTGCGTGATCCCGCCCGCCTCAGTCTTTATCACCTGGGATCCGCGAATTTTATCCAGTAACAGCGTTTTTCCGTGGTCTACGTGTCCTAAGACGGCAACGATAGGAGTTCGGAGATTATTAGTTCTCATTGTCATGGAGATCACCGAGAGATAAATTTCTACCTTGTGCTGTTGTCGAGAACGTATACACAATGTAATCCGCGGGCATTTAATGGTACCTTATAGGTCCTATCGATCAATTTGGTCAAATAATTAACAGTCATAGGAATTTCAAAATCATTTATGAAATGTCAATCGTTCCATCGGGGACCTTTTCCTTTGGCATCAAAAAAGAATACTTTAATCAAATTCGTATGCCAACATTAGAAGGCATCGTGCCAGGGTGGGGTAGTCTGGTCATCCTAGGGGACTGTGGATCCCTCGACCCGGGTTCGAATCCCGGCCCTGGCCTCTGTTCTGCGGTTAGAAGGCCGATTGTTCAAAGACACCTAGCCGATATCTCCGTGTGAGTCAGGCGACGATTCCAATGCCTCCTCAATCGATACAAGTGCAGCATGATACCGAAGAAATTCAAATACAAAACCGGTAAAGAGCATAATTTCAATCCTATCTCATTATCCATTGGGGGTCGTTATTACAAGTATGCTCTATTAACATTCATGCGCAGGTAATCACTGCCTTTTTTAACAGAGGGATTTTCCCGTTCCCGCGATCTTTCCGGTCACATTATTGGCAGAACTGAGAATCCTGTGGGCGACCTGATAGGTCTCGGAGAACCCCATAATGACTGATATATCGTTCACCGCATCCAGTGCCGTATAGAGGACAATAATTCCCAGAATAATCATGGATAGCAGACCCGTTTTCTCGTTCTGCCGGAGGATGAAGGGAATGGCGACCATCACCCCGATCAGAAAGAGGTTCCCGAGGATCATGCTGGGGACCATACCGATAACGCTAAAGAACGCTGCACTGATGGAATTGCACTCCATGAAATGTGTCTCGGTGGATGCGAGATAGAGGGTGGAAAGGGAAGATACAATGGAAAAAAACACCGCAGACCCGATGAAGATCCAATAATGTCTATCGAATCTCACATCAGGGAGTATTCATGTGGAATATATATTTAATTGGGAGAACTCAGGTCTGATTCAGCCTAAATCCGATCATGAGTACAAAATAAAATTGAAATTTGGATACTACAGGTGTTATTCTTCTTTCTTAAGCATAGGCATATACTGACCACTGGCCGGATCCTGAAGTCTCTTTCCGTAAATCCCCATGAACTCCATCAGTACCGCCTCCACAATCAGGTACGCCGATGCCTTTTCCCGCAGGCACCCTGTGAGTGCCTGTTTACCTCGTCCCACCGATGTATGATAATGGATCATGGGATTGCCATCATTTCCCCGATATACGGTTCCCAGGCCAAACACCTCCCATCCTCCTCCAAAGGGTTCGAAATGGGGAACCGGCGGGATAAGCGGTTCTTCGGGTCCGGTGACCAGTTTGCCCTCTCGTAGGGCTCCGA
>JBAIXL010000071.1:0-8744 GCA_037916685.1 Methanolinea tarda | reverse complement strand
AAATTAGTTCCATCCGAGCCAAGCGATACGGTGTTTGTTCGATAGGGATCCAATAAATTCGAAAAATAGATTAATATTTAAGATCTTCAACCCGTATGATCGGCCAGGGGTGCTTGGATTTTTCAAGGGCTTTCTTTCCACGCTCTTTTGCATGTTTCAGGTAAATCTTGTGGCGGTTACGACTCGACAATTTGCCTAGCCCGAGCATAGGTCGGCCGGTTCGAGTGAGGTACCAGACACCCATCAGGATCAGGTTCGTATGGAATCCAAGTTGGATCGCCGCTATGATAAGGCAGATACCGGCGATGATCAGAACCCTTGAATCCTGTGGAATCAATGTGGATCCAATGAGCCACAGAGCCATGGATGATGCGGCGTACACTCGGGAAGCCCGTTTGGGACTTGACCAGGACAGCGCCTTGTCCTTCCCCTGCACCTCCTGCCCAAACCGGATCATACAAAGGACCAGAAGTCCCTGGATGATGAATGTTTCAACAAGGAAATACCATCGAACGCTCAGGAAATATGTAAAGACATCAAACACATTCTTCACCCCAAAGAGCATTCTTGACGGTTATTATATAAATAGTATTTCATATGTATTACAAATGAAATACGCCGTATTCTTTTCGTAATCTATAGAGGAACTGGAATAACATTTATTACACATTTTTTCCAAGTGTAATGAAGATGGATGACAAAAGTACTATCAAGAGCGGATCGCGTGTTGCAGTGTCATACAAGATGCCGCCGAACGTGTACGAAAAGGTGCATCGACTCGTGTACGAAGAAAAGAAATTTTCCACGGTTTCAGACTGTATCACCCAGGCATTGATCTCATTCATCGATAATCAAAACGGGTCAAGAAAAGTTCCCGAACTGGTGGAGACCTATCTTTTTTCTGAAGATGGGCGCGATTTAATGAGGAAAGTAACGAGGCAAACGCTGATGGAGATATTAGCAACACCCCAGAACTGTAATGAGGTCCAGCCAATCAGTTCGACCGTTGGTGTGCGGTTCGCGCGAGATCAATAATCTGGCCATTGTGTACTTTGACCAGATCTTTTTTACAATCTCTCGTAATACTGTAAGAATGGGATTACCTTTCAGAATTGCCGTGCGTCGAATCGCCCTGAAGTAATATACAGTCCCACACGTATTCGACGCCACCCGGGGCCTTCATCCGGCACCTCCGCCAGGCCATACAATCCCCTTCAAAACACTCTCTCGGATATGCGTCCCTCGAGGGGGACATGCTGAATGGACAGTACTTTCTGGCGCCGGACATCGTCTTAGTAATCTTTAAGGAATCTCCAAATTCCTTATGCTAATTTCTTTCTTCATAATTAATAATGTGGTTTGTTGTGACGCCATCACAAATTCTTAGGATAATTCCATGGATTCAAATTTATCATGATTAATTATTTATAATATGAACGCTTACTATAGCCCGATGCAACTGACGTCGCATTCTTTGTTCGGGAAGGCACGGGTAGGGCATCCTCATGCCGCTATGTCTGGTAAGCGGCAGCTGTTTTTGGTGGTACAGTAAACCAGAATAGATTCGCTCAGAAAATGGGCGGATTAGGCATCGATTCACGAATTTCTCAAAAATGGAGATTGGGATTATGAAAGAAAATGAATCGGGTGGGGAATGGTTCGAGGATCTGCCTCGCACGGGTCTGATATACCAGTTGATTGATGACGTGAAGGCATCAGAGAGCAGGGAGACCCGAATACAAGCTCTGAAGGCACTGGGAGAGAGCGGGGACCCACGGGCGGTTCGTCCCATTATCGAATGTACGGATGACAACAACATGGAAATCCGGAAATATGCGACAGAAGGGCTCCTCAAATTACGGAGCCCTCGCGGTGTGGACGCACTCAATGCACGGTTAATGGACAAGACAGAAGCGTGTACGACACGCAAGATTGCTGCGGATGCGCTGGGTGAAATTCGCAGCCGACGTGCCATGGAGCTGCTTATCGAATGCCTTCGGAATCGTGAGGAAGATCTATCGATCCGCGAATATGTGGCCAGGATTCTGGCCAGAACGAAATCCGATAGAGCATACGATGCCCTTCAATGCTGCAGGGAGGAAAATTCTGGAATGAGTGCTATCGCAGACGAAGTCCTTCAGGCATTCGAGAACACTACCACGGATAATATGCAGAATTCCTGGGATATTGGAAATTCAGTATCCGGAAATCATACCGTAAAAGAAGGGACGGCATTCCGAAGATACCTTTGAATGAGTCGAAACGGTATCATTCCCAGTTTCAGGTATTCGGTCCTATGCCGATGAAACCCCATCCCCTATTCTTTCAATCATGTACCGTTGAGTTGAGATCTGGACCTTTCACGGTTTCATCTTTCTGTGATCATCTCATTGAGATATGAGAGATTCCCACGAAACCTTATACGTCCCGGCCAATCGAAAATGCCTTTCCGTGGAAGGCCCCTATTTCATAATAATCCCGCACCCCTGGATCGAAGATTAGAGGCCGAATCAACAGAGGATCGGGCATTCCTCGGTCTCCCAGCATCTCTTCATTCACTTTTACATCAAGAATTTCTCCCACAAATTGTGTATGAAGACCTATCTCAAGTACATGACGCACCTTGCATTCCAGCACGGTGGGGAATTCGCTAACATACGGAGCATCCACAAGTGTGCTTCGTTCTGCGGTCAAGCCGGTGTGGGAGAATTTGTTCTCATTCCGTCCGGATACAAGTCCAAAATAATCTGCTTCCTTTACGAAAGTCGCCGATGGGATACTTATCGTAAAGGCTTTTCGGCGCACGATATTTCCAAACGTGTACGTTGCTTTACGCAGGGAAACCGCCACACAGGGAGGATCTGAACAGCATATGCCGCCCCATGCGGCGGTCATAACGTTAGGATTTCCCTTTTCATCATACGAACCTACCACCAATACCGGTGTAGGGTATAACAGTGTTTTTGCACCCAGAGATCTCTTTACCATAGGCCCGCTCGCATGGACTGCTATATTCTTCGCGCCATATTTAGGCTATTCGCCACATCGGCCCGTTCGTACTGGAAAATATCCATACTAGGGGGGAGACAGATCACCTATCCTGGGGATTCTCTACACGGCTGCGACCAGTTCTTTGACTCTGGACTCCTCTTCTAGGAATTTTTTTACCGCACGTATGAGAAAGGGTGAGGTTGCCGACACTTCAAGCATCTTCCTGACAAATCCGCGAAGCTCGTTATTCAGTACCTGAACCTGAACATCGGTAATAAAATCTTTATGGCGCGCTGTTTTGATTCGTTCCTCTCCAATCTGGCAGCTGTAAAAAAACCCTTCCACCAGAGTATCTGCATCCCCGACAGAGGCGATTCCTTTCGTGCTATGCAGGCTGCTGATGATTTGCCGGACTTGCGCTTCGACATCATTTAACGTTTCAATGACCGAGGATAGCGCCAGATCTTTTTCTGCGCCACCCGGAACTCGCTTCCTGCATTTTGGACAGGAGATTCCTTTGAGAAATTCCTTGCGTTCATCCTGAGCCATTTCATGGGTTACGTAATAAAAATCCCACGGTTCCCCGCACTTACGACAAAAAACTCCTCCCATGCCCTTCCCCACGAAAAGATTACATTAAAAGGAGGGAAAGGACGATTCAAATACTTTCCGGCAAGGATTCAATCATGGTTTGTGCATCCGTCAAGAGCTTTCAGTCCTCGTAATGGGATAGAATTGAGCGGAGAAAGCCTCATATGAACAATGAAATCGAACGAATGGATGATTCTTTCATATGGGACATCTGTAAGACCCGGGTTCGATCCTGATCTACTGTTGTCTTTTATTCCCGTAGAATTTCTGGTATAATCGAGCAGGTTGGATGGTTGCCAGGGAGATAATTCGTGATGAGAAGTTCCGGAATACCATTTCTTCGATCTCCTCGACAATTTATCGAACGAGCTGAGATGATCGATTCGATATGAAATCCGTGATATAACTCAAATATCTGAGGGGACCGGGAGTTGCTTATCATGACCGAGACTCCTTTATCGCTAAGATTCCTGCAAAGTCTGGATAAACGAACCTGTTCTTCAAACGGGAACTTGTTTGCATGATATGCCGTGAAATGGGAGGTCGTAGAAATCGGGAAATACGGAGGGTCCAGGTATACAAAGTCTCCTTTCCTGGCCGTCTCTACCGCATTGGCAAAGTCGCCTTTGAGGACGGTAACGTATTTGAGCAGCTGACTGAATCCCTGTATCAGTTCGTGAGATGGAAATTTGGGGGATTTATACCGTCCAAATGGAACGTTAAAGTCTCCCCTACTGTTCATCCTCCACAATCCATTATACCCGTGCCGGTTCAGATAGAGAAAAAGGGCCGCCTTTTCCACAAAATCAAGCGAATCCCGTTCACGATTGAACTTATTGCGCAGCTCAAAATATGTCTCCTTGTTATTTTCAAAATCCGGATGACATAACGCGTGATACAACTCTTCTGGTTGTTGCTGAACAACCCGATAAAGGTTCATCAGTTCGGGATTCACATCTGATATTGTTGCCCCTGTGATCCTTCCCTGATTACAGAGCGCGATGAAAAGAGCTCCTCCTCCGATGAACGGTTCGTAATAGCTATGCCAGGAATTCGGCAGATGTTCGAGAAGATGGGTAAGGATTTGCCTCTTTCCTCCCGCCCACTTTACGAGTGGCTTTATCACATCATAAAGTGGTGCGTAATTTCTTAAAGATCTATCTTGATATAACTATTCGGGTTTCCGTTAGATTTGGATTGAATAGACTCTGTATACGGTATCGGTATCCTTTTCGGTCGTGTATAGAATGGAGGTTCAGGAAAGGGTCTGACTTGTTACCCTTTTTAGGATGTCTTCAACCTGTGAGGCAGCAGTCCTACCGGATATTTCCTTTCGTCTTAACGCAGTTCCGATTTCTACCAGTTCCCGTACATCTTGATGGGATAATTCGTGGAACGGAAAGCTATCCCAGGATTTTTGCTCAAGATACACCCACGATTCACCGAGGAGAGATTTCAGGATTCTCATATCCGTATGGGAGAAGAGCTGCCATTCCGCTTTGAGATTTTTCTGAATTTTCGATATGGCTTTTTCTGCCTGCCGCTCCTTCATGACCTGGAAATATCGTTTTCCCCGTTCCGTTGCTGAAACGTCTGGCATTGTCGCACCCCGGACACCGGCTTAGATGCCCAGTCAATACCCTTCTTCTGATATAATATAGATATCTGATCGATGTGAAGTAAGAATGCAAATGGAATACATACGTATCACCTATTTGGCATATCTGTTTTCAAGTAGAGCCAAATCTACGTATTTTCATAAGAAATGAAAAATAAAACAAAAAAATATTCTCTATGGGATATCATTTTCTTCTTCCACCATACATTAAATAATGTGTAGGGAAAAATTACACAGGCCTGAACGCCGTATGTTTACGAGGATCCTGGTCCCCACCGATTTTTCTGATCACGCCAAGAAGACGTTGATCTGTTTAACAAGAATTCCTGGTTTAAAAACGGTTGTTTTACTCCATGTCGTTGATGCCACACGGTATACCAAGAGCGGATGGACTCATGAACCGGAAATAAAAAACGCTAGAATTCTGCTCCAGGAAGAAAAAAAATTCCTCGAAGATCTTGGGCTTGAGGTGAATATTCGCTTGGACGTGATCACAGCGGGCGATATTGCTTCCGCTATCATTGATGCGGCAAAAAAAGAACATATATCCACCATCATAATGGGTTCAAGAGGGCGGGGCCTTATAAAAGGTCTTCTTCTGGGAAGCGCCTCAACCGGGGTATTGCAGCGTGGTCAGACTCATCAATTGATTCTTCGTGACAGTATTGTCGATACAATGACGGGTGAGGTCGCCACCCGACTCTGTTCGGGTCTGTTTTCCCGTGTCCTCTGCCCCACAGATTTTTCACTTCCATCGAGGGTGGCGATCAACAGTCTGACAAAATTGAACGGCCTCGGTGAGACATATCTCCTGCACGTGGTCACCCGAGGAGAATCAAAGGAAGAAATCGATCACGAAGTGAAGAATGCCACGGAAAAACTTGAGCAGATCCAAAGAGATCTCGCCGAGAAAGGAGTTCAGGTTCAGATCCGGGTTCGTTTGGGGCACCCTACCCAAGAAATCGCCCGTTTTGCGGAAGAAGAGGATATTTCCCTGATACTGATGAGCTCCCGCGGGATAGGGTGGTTAAGAGACCTCATCGTTGGAAGTACAACACATGGAGTTGCCATCCACTCACGTCGCCCTGTTATGATAGTGAAGCCGAACCCACCACCGATCCTTAAGAATACCCAATGAATAAACGGGGCGAAGATTGGTATGCATGCGCATCTGCCGTGCAATTCTTCTTGGCATATGCCTAAATATTCATTAGGCAATGTTGTTTGGGTGCAGTAATGCAAGGAGTCAGTAGGGAGTGGCAAGACCACCGTGTGTCTCATCTGTATTCCATGGCACTGGCCGCAAAATATGAGAGTGTCCGTAAGGAGATATTAAAATGCCTTGGCATACTTGAACGAGTGGGATGTGAAGAAGCGGCGTACGCCATTGATGAGATTAAGAAACAGACGGACACCATTAAGTAAGTCTAACGCCCTGCTATCGGTTTTTTTCTGTTGACCAAAACGTTTTTAGGGTATCCCCCTTTATTCAGGTTGAGGAAGTATGCCGGACACCAGTGAGGATGAACGAGGTCGAAGACTCTTCCAGGTGCAAAGACAACGGGCGGTAGAGGATGCGCTCACCCGTATCCGCTCGGGTCTGGGGCTGGACTGGAAGGTTTTTTCCAGGGCGGATATCGAGATCCTCCAGCACATCCTGGGGGAAGCCTGGATCACAACGGACAGGAATGAATGGGGGACAATCGCATTCTCCCGCATCGGGGTCCAGGAAATTCAGGAATTAATCGATCTCGGGAAGACCTTGAAAAAAGAGGAGACATCGAATCCCATCATCTCCAAGACCTTCTTGAAGATAGTTAAAAGACCCTAGGGAAAAATTTTTATGAAGTTTCCTCACTCTTTCTCCGCTCAATAATTTTCTTTACCTTTTTAAGCCGGTATAGATCTTCGCGTTCGCGTTCCTCGATGATATTTTTTATATAGCGGGCTTGTTTTTTCAGGTCAGGAATGAGAATCTGTTCCAGAGCGTTTACTCTCCTCCGGGTCATTTGAATCTCTCCCCCGAGGCGTTTTAAGGAAGTTTCGGTCTCGGCAAGATTGATAATGTGATCCAATTGTTCCTCATAACGTTCCGCCACCTCATCGATTCTGCCGCTCACCGTAATGATACTATAGCCACGTTCAAGGATACTTTTGACAAATTTCTTTTTCTCGATAATCGGCACCGGGACGCCCATGATATTTTTCCCGTGTATATCCAGCGTCAATCCTCTCTTTGTGGCAAATGAGGCGGATTGGAGGGTGACCGGATCATCCACCGCAAGCGCGATGGTGAGGGAGTGGCGTGAGACGTCCGCGATTTTTTCGAGTTCCTGACGAGACTGCGAGACCGATTCCATGATGTGGAAAAATTCCCGGATCAGGGCATCCATCTTTTCTCGTAACAGGTCCCTCCCTTGCTCTGCCAGTTTGATCTGGCTACGTTTTCGGATTAGCTCCATTCGGGTGGGATTTACCTGTTCCATTCTTCACGCCTCTTTCTTCCGGGGATGGTATTTCTGAATGTATTCACGCCGTATTCTCTTCAATTCCTCCTCTGGAAGCATGGAGAAGAGTTCCCATCCCAAACCCAGGGTAGTACCAATGGAACGGTTCTCTTCTCGTTGAGTGACGAACCTTTTCTCAAATTCGTCGGCGAATTTGAGGTAGATACGATCCGTGTCGGTGAGTGCTTCTTCGCCGACGATAGCTACCAGCCGTCGCAGATCTCTTCCATAGGCATAGGAAGCGTACAACTGATCGGCCACATTACGATGATCCTCACGGGTTTTTCCTGGCCCGATACCCAGGTTCATCAATCGGGACAGGCATGGCAGGACATCAATGGGGGGATCTGCGCCCCTTCGAAACAGGTCCCGAGATAATACAATCTGGCCTTCGGTGATGTATCCGGTCAGATCCGGTACCGGGTGAGTGATATCATCATCGGGCATGGTAAGAATAGGGATCTGGGTGATCGATCCTTTTTGTCCCTTGATCCGACCTGCTCGCTCGTAAATAGAGGCAAGATCCGTATACATGTATCCCGGATATCCACGCCTTCCCGGGACCTCTTCACGCGCCGTGGAAACCTCACGAAGGGCCTCGCAATAATTGGTCATGTCGGTGAGGATAACCAGAACATGAAGATTGTGGGCAAATGCGAGGTATTCTGCAGCCGTAAGTGCACATCTCGGTGTAGCGATCCGTTCAATTGTCGGATCATCCGCAAGGTTCAGGAAGAAAACCACGCGCTCCAGCGCACCCGTCTGCTCAAAATCCCGCATGAAATAGGATGCTTCCTTAAACGTGATACCCATGGCCACGAACACCACGGCGAATTTCTCTCCTTCACCGAGTACCGTTGCCTGTCGGGCAATCTGGGCTGCAAGTCGGTTGGCGGGCAGACCTGCCCCAGAAAATATAGGCAGTTTCTGCCCCCTAACGAGTGTGTTAAGGCCGTCAATGGCAGAAATTCCTGTCTGGATAAAGTCGGAAGGTTTGTCCCGTGCCGAAGGATTGATAGGCATTCCATTGATATCCA
>JBAIXL010000070.1:0-8737 GCA_037916685.1 Methanolinea tarda | reverse complement strand
GGGGTACCTTTTCTATGTCCGAGCAGACCTGTCTTCGATGTGGCCGCTGTTGTGAGCGGTGGGGGTGGGGTCAGAAGGGAATACCGGAGGATCTTCTTCCCTGGCTCGAACATAACCGGCAGGACATCCTTTCCCACGTCATGGTATGGCTTACCGGTGGGAGAAGAGTGAGTGGTAGTGACATCACCCCGGAGGATTTTCCCCGTATTGAACGGATTCGATACTGGCAGGATTCCTCCGGAATGGAAATACACTTCTGCCCGTTTCTGAAACGATCTGAGGACCACAAAGCCTTGTGTGGAATTCATGCCTGCAAGCCGGCAGTGTGCAGGGGGTTCACCCCCTGGACCTGGCAAAACCATGAGTTTTATGGCAACTGTTCGGCATGCCGTGAGAAATCTGCCTGAGGACTCTAGGAGACAGGCCGGGTCGGATATGTTTGCTATGTATCCTAGTTTCATGGTTTTATTTTTAAATGGACATATAATCTGTAGTCGGTGACTAATTCGTGACCCAAGATATCTCCCAACAATTTGGGGATGAAATCCGCAGCTTCTTTGCGGTAACGCTCCTGAACCTCGTATTTGGGGCCCTGGTTCTGGCGTTCGGTGTACAGTTTGTCGTCCTCTCCCTGAGTACCCTGGTGCAGATGGGAACATACGGACTCGTTCCTCTCCTACAGCTGCTGGTCGGTGCCACCGGATCGGTGCTGGGTATGCGCTGGATAGTGTTCAGTGCGAAGATCCTGAAAGGGGTAGGACCGATCCAGAGAGAATACCGGAGAATGAAGAAACCCTTGGATAACGAGATCCTAACCGAGATGATCATCCGTCTGGTTTCCCATTACCGAGAAAATCAAAAGACTATTCAAAAGATGATCTTCCTGTGCGCACTGGGAGGTTGCGTCTACATCGCACTGGGGATAGTCAACATCATCCAGAGCGCCTTCATGGGAACCACTCTGCCGGTTATCCTCGGTTTAGTTGCAGCCGGAGGGAATATCGTGATCGGGCTCGTCGCCCTCCGTTCCTCCCTCTGGTTCCGCCGGTATACCACGGCATGGGATCAGAGGCTGGAACTGGCCGTTCGGTCAGAGGAGACCCTGCGTCAGGCGTTGGATCGGGTGTAAAGATGGCCAGCCGGAGAAGTCCCTATGAGATCTACTGGGAAATTCTTGTATTTTGCAGGATCCCCCGCTCGTTTACAAGCATCATCAACCGTTGCGACCTCAATTCCAAGATCGGGCAGGAATATCTGGATTTCCTGGTAGGAAAGGGTTACCTGGAAAAAGTCCAGAATGGAGATCGATCCGGTTTCCGGTCTACCTTAAAAGCCCACGAATATATCGAGCTGTTTACACGCCTGTATCAGTCCCTGTTTGATACAATTCCGGGATTTAAGTTGTGAGTCTCGGCCTAACCTCCTTGGGAGGTCAAACCGCTGTCAATCATCCCGGTGTGAAACGGATGCAACTCGGCATACCCAATTCCGGCCGCAACGGCAGGGTCACTTTCGAATATCCTTCGGGCATCTCCCTCATCATTAACGCGCAGGACTAGGACCCCGATCGATCCATCGGTGGCTGCGCCTCCAAAAACGATCTTTCCCTCTTTGAATAGGTGATCCGCATAGATACGATGCTGATGCATCGCCTCTCTCTCCTCACGGGTCATGGTATGTAAAAAATCCGCATGTTTCGGACGGAGGAGGAAGATATACTCCAGAATGGGCGGCATGAAGGATACTCACCACTCTGCAGTATATACATGTTTTTCAGGAATATTCCGGTATGACGGTACTCATGCCATTTCATTCTATAAGGGATTATCAGCCAGTGGGGCGTTCCTACCAGCGAGGTTTAAAGAGGGATAGCGAAACAGACATGTGTGGGCTCCCCAGATATTGCTCATACTCATCGCATCGATTTACATGCACGTCATTGAAACCAAAAATCTGACCAAAAAATACAACTCTCTGGTTGCGGTAAAGGATCTATCCCTGCAGATTGAAGAAGGGGAAATCTTCGGTTTGCTGGGACCGAATGGAGCGGGTAAGACGACCACCTTGATGATGCTCACCACGCTGATTCCACCGACGTCCGGGACCGCCACCATCAACGGGTTCGATATCGTTCAGGAATCTGATCAGGTAAGAAAATCCATCGGGATTGTATTCCAGGACCCCAGCTCCGATGAGACTCTCACCGGCTACGAAAATCTGAAGCTTCATGGCCTTCTGTATGACATGGACAGTGATTTGCGAGAACAGCGAATCCAGGAAGTGCTCGCACTGGTAGAACTCACGGAACGACAGCATGACATGGTGAAGAAATATTCCGGGGGTATGAGGCGCAGACTCGAGCTGGCCCGCGGGCTCATGCATCATCCGAAGATCCTGTTTCTCGATGAACCTACACTGGGTCTCGATCCTCAGACCCGTGGGCACATCTGGGTATACGTGAAGAAACTCGCGCAGGAAGAACACATCACCATCATTATTACCACTCATTATATGGAAGAGGCCGATCGGCTCTGTGATCGTCTGGCGATTGTCGACCAAGGAAAGATCGCGGTTTGGGGATCCCCCCAGGAATTGAAGAAAGAACTGGGGGGAGACATTATCCGCCTGCGGAGTCGGAATGGGCAGTTCGGTGATCTGAACAAGCTGGATTTCGTAAAAAACGTCCGTTTCCAGGAAGAAGATGTATTTATCACAGTGAAAGATGCCAGTATCCACCTCCAAGACGTGCTCAACCGGGTGGGCCAGGTGGAATCCGTGGAGGTGCGGCCTCTCACCCTTGAAGATGTCTTCCTGCATTATACCGGAAAAGCAATCCGTGAGGGTGCACCGGAAGGCGGATGGGCGGATAAGGCGATGCACGCAGGGAGGAGGTAGATGAGCGATCTGAAAGGTATCTATGCCCTTTGGTACCGGGAAGTTAAAGTGTTTCAGCGAGAACGCTCGCGTGTGGTCTCCTCCATTATCAATCCCCTTCTATGGTTGCTGATTATTGGAGGAGGCCTGGGTTCGGTATTGTCCTTTGGAGGAGTGAACTATCAGAGCTTTATCTACCCCGGGGTTCTTATTCAGGCGGCCTTGTTCTCTGCGGTCTTCTTCGGTGTCTACATCGTATGGGACAAAAAGATTGACTTCCTCAAAGAAGTACTGGTCTCACCCCTGTCGAGGACCTCCATCTTTGTAGGCAAAATACTGGGAGGTTCTACCGATACCCTCATGCAGTCCTTCATCCTGCTCATCGTCGGTTACATCTTTCAGGTCGCGGGCATACTGTCAGGAATCACCTTCAATCCTATCTCGGTGACGATCTCCATGGCGTTCCTGGTGATGACGACCGTGGGATTGGTAAGTATAGGTCTCATCATTGGATCCCAGATGGAGAGTCCGGAGGGATTTCAATTGGTGGTGAGCTTTCTGATATTTCCCATGTTTTTTCTCTCCGGTGCCCTGTTCCCTATTGAAAATCTTCCTGCATGGCTGGCACCGTTTGTTCTTTTTAATCCCGCCACATATTCTGTGGATGGCCTGAGAGGCGTCCTGGTGGATATACACCGGTTCGATATCGGGGTGGATTTTCTGGTCATCAGCGCATTCTCACTCATGATGATTCTTGTGGGTACATATGCGTTCAGAAAAATGAAATTGTGAGGGCCAACGGAAATCTGAACAGTGGCCCAGGGCGAGAAAATACGCTTGTGGAAAGAACAGGAGATAAGAAGAAGATCCAGATATAGAAACGATTGAGAAACACGGGTCTCTCTATAATTTCCAGCCCGTAGCCTTTATCGTTCAACCGTTCGAAGAGTATCCTCCCGATTCGTGATCGGGCGGTACGATTCTTGGCGTATATTCAGGCCACCACTTTGGTCCGGATGAAGATCTCGAGGATGGGATCCTACTATCAGGATGATCGGCATCGGGGATCGATATTTGAGGCATGTTCAGAGTCCCGCACATATCGTATTCGGTGGCACGTATCCACGATAGCCGCAGAATTCAGAAAATAATAAATCTGAGCGAAAGATCTCCTTTTAGGCCGCGTCGATCAATTGTTGTCCATCTCATTCCTGAACTATCGTGCAAAATTGGTGTATTCCGGGCACTATCTATATTTACGAATTATCGTCAGAAATGACCCGGACAATAAACCATCCGGGAAAGAGCACTGACGTGAATCCATGCATCGCCGAGATTTTCAGATCGAGTTTCATCTATCTCCAAACCATGACTTTATCTGGTCGTACGGAACATTTCACGACACGATACGAGTACGACTTCGCGATAGCAGTCTGGAGAATGTATTTTGGCCCGGTTAGAATCAACCCCGTCTGAAATGGAATTATTCTCCCAGGGAATCCGGGGTATTCGGATAGCTCTGTTTGGGTACTCAGGGCTCTTCGTACTGCAGGTCTCCGCGTATCTTTTCACCAACATTCTCGTACTGCTGGCGGGGGCTCTGGATACGTTGAGCGACGTTTTGATCTCCGCATTTCTGCTTCTTGCTCTCCACTACGCCAGCCGTCCCACAGATCCCACGCATATGTTTGGTCAGGCCCGTGCCCAGAACGTGGCCGCTTTTGCCGTGGCGGTGGTGTTCATCGTCTTCGTCAGTTATGAGATGTTCCGACAGGCCGTGCCACGCCTGTTCCAGCCTGAACAGGTGACGATGCAGAATATTCCAATTGGGATCGCCGTGACCCTCATTGCCATTGGTGTTACCCTAGTGCCGCTCATCGATATCGTTCGTTTTGGATACGGAGAGCCGGCCGTTCAGGCACAGCTGGTAGCCCTCATCGAGATGTTGATTGCGTATATCGCATCCCTGATTGCTCTCCTGCTGGTGGGTTACGGGTATCTGATCGCTGATCCGATTGCCACAATGGTGGTGGCGGCTTTTATTGCACTCTCTGGTGTCTATCTGATCAGAGAGAATGTACCGTATCTGATAGGGAAATCCCCGCCGGATGAAACAATTCAGCAGATACGGGAGCTGGCAGTGTCAATCGAGGGTGTGAAGGGTATACACGATCTGGTGGCCGAATACGTCGGGCCGAATATTCTTCATATCGGGTTGCACATCGAAGTACCTAAGGGTACAGTAATCGAGGTGGCAGATCAGATCGCAGAGGTGGTGAAACAGCGTATAGAGAGTGAAATAGGCTGCAGGCTTTGTGTGATCTATGTCGATCCCTGGTGTCCCCATGATGTGTGTGGTATAACTCCCCCGGATCACATCGGAAGTTAACGAATTTTACGTCATCGAAGGCGCTGGCAGTGTCGGCTTCAAAAGGGAGAAATCGAGGAGATCCCGGAATATCCGACCTTTCAGACACGACAATATTTCTTATCCCCTTGGAGAAACGTCCCGATACCACACTTCTTCTCTATGCTATAGGTGGCCGTAACGTCGTACATGCGCCCATGCATGATGGTGAGGGGAAGGGGATCCTTGATCTTCATAGAGTTGGAGATTCTGACGTTGATAGAAGGACCGATCCGTTCCCACCGGACATACACGCAGGCAAATACCGCAGGGCGAAATGCCTTTTCGATTCAGATCCTCACTGTAGGCCACACATGCCTGCTTATCGGTAAGGCCTACCGGGTATCTCTCTTCTTCCAGTGAATGCGAGGGACAGCTGCGTACACAGCGCATGCATCGAATGCACAGGTCATTTTCGATCAACGGGTCGGAGGCGAGATCGGCCACGGTGAAGACCGAACCGAAGCGCACTCTGGGGCCATAGCGTGGAGAAAGAAGCATGTTGCTCACACCAAATGTACCCAGTCCCGCAAGGTAAGCGGCATGACGATGGGAGAAGAAGGATATGGGATTCTTTTTCAGGGCATGTATCCCCTCGTACCCATCACGGGGGACGAATACCGACGGAAAACCGAATTCGGAAAGAAAAAGGGAGAGGCGGTAGGTGTACTGGTCGAGCAGAACATTCACGGTGCGATACAACTCCCGGTACCAGATCGAAGGAGACGTCTCCAGAATAGGCAGTTGAACCGGAAGTCCGATTACGATCACCGATCTAGCCTCTGGATAGATGGACTGGGGAAAAAAATCACGGGGAATACCGGCAGCGGCTGGACTCTCCCATCGATCCACATTCGCAACACCCCACAGGGGGATCCCCATCTTGCGGCACCAGGCATCCAGTGCCCTTCTCAGGTTGCCCTCCATACTTTCGTTTTAAGGCGTTAGACTATTAAGGTACGTATACCATCCGGGGCAAAAGAATCTGGCAAAGACCTGCCTGCCTAGCGGATGAAAAATCGCACTCATGAAGGAGGCCCGACCTCTTTGCGATGCTTCTCCAGTGCGGCCAGAACGGCTTCAACGTGACCGGAAACCCGTACCTTCCTCCAGACCTCGACAATTTTCCCCCGTGGATTGATCAAGAACGTGGATCGTTCGACACCCAGCAACTCTTTTCCGAAAAGAACCTTCGGCCTCCAGACTCTGTACGAATCAAGAACCCGGTGGTCGGGATCGCTGAGCAGGAGAAAGTTCAATCCATGTCTTTCCTGGAATTTCTTATGGCTCTCCGAGGTGTCGGGGCTGATGCCTATAAGAACCGCTCCGTGCTCCCGAATGTTTTCCAGTGAACGATTAAACTGGATCGCTTCCATCGTGCATCCGGGGGTGTTGTCCCGGGGGTAGAAATACAGGACGATCCAATTTCCGAGATACGTTTTCAGGCAGTGATCTACTCCGGCTGGATCCGGCAGACAGAAAAGAGGGGCGTCTTTTCCGATCATTGATTCTGTCGTAGCAGACATATAGCGAACATATGCTTTAAGGCATTCAAAGTTTCGATTCACCAGGATGCCCCACTCTGCTGGAAAGCATATTACAGAAAGGAAAGACTCATAGGTATGGTATTACGATCCCGCAGTCGCACCCCTCATCGACCCTATCCCGAATGGAATGGTGCATTTTGCCCACGATGCGAAGCGCCCATGTTCTGCATTCGGTGCGCCGATGGAGGAACCATCTGTTATTGCACGGAATGTACATACCGAACAAAGGAAGAATAGGCGGATTTCGGAAAACTTATTTTGCCGGAATCAACTTGATGGTATAGGCACGAGGTTTTTTATTTTTCTTCAAGTCTTTGACCTTTACCACATAAAATCCGTATCGGGGATCCCGGATACCGTTATCAAACACACGTTTCAGCAGAGCTGCGATTGAATAACGATATGTTGAGGGCAGCCGATAGAAATCGACGATATCCCTTGCGGTGATTTCAACTTGTCGTGTCTCCTGCGAGCTAATATACTGGCAGATCAGATCCGATATGAAGTACCGTTTTTGTGATTTCATGGGATGAGTACCTGATCATTTCTTCGGGTCGGTATGATTTTCCGTCGATTTTCAATGGATGGAGGGCATAAGCACTGGCTTATTTTAAATAACTTTCGGCGGTTGGACTGCATCCGGCATCATTGAACCGCAGGAACACGGGATGAAAGGGAATATCGACACTCACAGAACCATTACACTACTATGGCTCCGTGAAAAGAGCCGGAAGATCTTACCGCGTACACCGGAAAAGAGTCTCCGCTCACCATGGCGTAAGTTTAAAATACGATTCATGGAGCAGGGGTTGTCGATGTCGGGGCACCTGAATGAGATTCTCAAAATTCCCAAGCGGATGAGGATCAGCGGACATACGATGTACGTCTCTCTCATCGTCTTCCTGTTTAGCCTGGTGATCCCGATCTTCCTGGGCTGGTGGACCGGCGTTCCGACAGATAAAGTCCTGGCGCTGATAACCTCTACTTTGATCTTTCAGGCGGCGGCCGCTATAGTCGGGCTTGGGCTTGGCCTTCATCCCCTGCTGATTATGGTTTCCATGAGTTCTGTGGCCATTGCCTCCATGATCACGATATTTGAGCTCAGTCAGATTCTCGGAGATCGATCGGAACGAATGAATCTCTGGATTCGGAATATACAAAATCGAACGGGAAGATTGAGCTTTCTCAGAAAATATGGATCTCTGATGCTGGTCCCGACCATTTGGGTACCCGGAATCGGGCTCTATGGTACTCCCCTGGTAGCCCGTATCTTCGGCTGGGACCGGCGTATTTCTGTCTCAATTTTGTGTATGACACTGGGCTGGGTGGTGGCGATGGCCTTCGTTATGGCCACAACTCTGCAACTACTGCATCTCTTCTTCTGACCTTTAGACCTGAGGTATCGATCCCCCACTCCTTGGATCTTTGTTCCCCGAATACCGGGGTATTCCTGCCAGAGCCGAATTCCGAAAATTCCTTTTATCCGGTAAGCCCCCAATATGTCTCACGAAGTTTTATATGGTTGGACATCGCGGGGAATCATCACGGTGAAAAATATGACGGATTCGGAGTTGCCCCATCACGATATCGCCTGTCCCTTATGCGGGAAACGCTTCAAGAGCCAGAATAAGTATCTGAAGCATCGCGATAAAGAACATCCAGAAGAATTGATCCCATCTGAGGAGAGTTGCTCCTCTGCACCGGGCATTGCCTATACTATTAAAAAGTAACGCAAGATTCGGCATAAAATCCAAATGCTTTTACGGGAGTTCGATGCGATACTCTCTCCATTCTATCGGGCGAGGCCGCCATTTCCGGGTATGTCATCAATAATGGATCCACCACCATAACGAGAGGATCCTCACGGGGATTCTTAGCGTTTAAAATACCAGGAAGGAGAGATTCGATT
>JBAIXL010000069.1:0-2197 GCA_037916685.1 Methanolinea tarda | reverse complement strand
CCCAATGAGAGCGGAAACCACGTTCACCGCAATTCCCACCACGATGATATCGATCAGCCAGGCCCAGAAACGGGTGTCCCAGCGTGCCAGATGAATCTCCATAGTGTGTTCTTTTCCGGCCCGGTTCATCTAGGCTTCCATCCTTTGCCGAATGATCCAGAACCGCTCTTCAACAGGATGCAGGTCGGGGATCGGCCACGTTCTACAGCCTGAAACAACAATGATGTATTATGAACGCGAATGAGAGCGATCGCCGTCACGCAAGGATTGTAATGGAGAGGGCCTCCTAACCAGGCGTCTGCAGGATCTGAACGATCAATTTATCTAGCTGCTGGACGGGTAGAGGTGTAGGTGCCAGCCGGGAATCCTGTGTCAGTGTGTCCTCTCAAGGGAACTCCGGGTGGCCGCAATACCGTACGATGGGAGACGAACATATGGCAATTGAAGTGAACTGGGGCGCCCTCGGGCTAAGCTCGGTGATCGCCTTTCTGATCGGTTGGTATATCTTTGGACTGCTGGGCGCGGTGATCCTCGCTATCATCGTGATGATAATACTGGGTATTATCAAATTTCGTTAACCGGCACGGTCGCGCCACCGGCCGGATAATTGGCCCCCCTCGGATCCGGTCCGTATTAACGATCCGCGTACGGACCGGATCGGGGCCTAGATTCTGCTATTTCCCGACGCGGTTCCGCGCAAATCCGGCGATCCTGCTGACAAGGGATCCCAGGAAGAATCCCAGGATGACCAGTTGCGACACAAGATAGAGAGCCTCCGACGGAATAAAAACGGTCAAAGCGATGATGCCATACAATACTATCCCCCAGTACCGGCCGATCGGATCATAGATCTGTGTCCCATACCGGCCGGTAATCACGAATACCGAGAATGCGATGACGATGAGTCCAAGGATCCAGGGTGGGTACAATCCGTTGATGGTAAACACAATGAAGACTCCCGCGATGAGAACGAAGTCCGCGATGGTGTCGTAGTACGCTCCCACTCTCGAGGTTGTTTGGTATTTTCTCGCAATATATCCGTCTACAACGTCGGTACTCAATGCAAAAAGAAACAGGGACCAGAAAAGGATTGAATTTCCTTGGTACAGAAAAAAGACGATGAACGGGACGGTGGCAACTCGCAACGTGGTAATAACCGAGGGAAGCAGAGTGGTCATCTTCTTCAGGCCCCTCCTTCGCGGTTTAGACTCCATTCCGCGTACGTGCTAAAGACTCTTCCTCCATCTTCATCTACCTGACTTGCATTCCTTGATGCTGATGTAACCCCTTTCCTAAACCCCGTTTAAACCCCGAACTTTTTTCAACTCGTTCCAGATAGCACAGGATCATTCGGTATGCTCCCGGAACATCCCGCATTGATCATCCCTGAAGGTCCAGGTGTTCATCGGTATTCCAAGGTGCCCATATATAGGAGAGAAGAGAGATCCAGTTAAGAGTATGTTTCGACGGGTGCTGGTAGCCACCGACTTCTCCCGCTATGCGGACCGGATACTGGAATGCATCGGGATGGTGCCCGGAATGGAAGAGATTCTGCTCGTCCATGTGCTGGACCGGCCGGATCGTCGGGCAGGGCAAATGCTGGAAGAGAAGGGACGGCATCTGCAGGAGTGGGTGGGTGTGCCGGTCCGGACCATGATGGTAGAAGAGACCAGCGGGGATATCGCCCGGGGGATCATCACCACCGCAAACACCCACGACAGTTCCCTGATTGTACTGGGGGCCCAGGGAAAAGGATTCATCGGAGGTCTGCTACTGGGGAGTGTCTCCAAAGAGGTCATCCGGCGGGCCGGAGTGAATGTGCTGGTGATGCGGTTCCGCGGGCTTGGAGAGGAAGATCCCGCATCCGCGGAAAAATACTGCCGGAATGTGTTCTCCCAGGTCCTCTGTCCGACCGATTTCTCGAAACCCGCTGAAAAGACCCTCGACTACCTGAAGAGTCTGAAGGGGGTACAACAGATCACCCTGCTGCATGTACTCCCGGAAAAGCCGGATCGGGGCCGGATCGGGGAGATTGAGGAGCGGCTGAAGCGGAGAGCCCTCGACCTTGAATCGGGGGGGATCCCGGTCACCCCGCTTCTCCGGATCGGGGATCCGGTGACCAAGATCCGCCAGGTGGCCGAGGAGCAGGATGTGTCCCTGGTTATGATCGCCCGTTTCGGTCAGTCGGACTATGTGA
>JBAIXL010000068.1:0-17486 GCA_037916685.1 Methanolinea tarda | reverse complement strand
TTCGACCCATCTTGCGGTGACCGAGGATGATCTCCCGGGTGGTAAAGGGATACTTCGCCACTTCCGGTTCAGCGGTGGATACCCGTCGGATGAACGAGGATTTTCCCACATTGGGATACCCCGCGACAACGACAGTGAATTCATCCCGGATATCCGGGAGATTCCGTAGCGTATTCCGGGCATCGTTCAGGAACCGAAGATGTTCATCAATCTGGTGTACAATCGAAGAAATTCGGGCGACCGCTTGTTTTCGTTTGGCCTGGGTATCCGCAGCCTGCCTCACTTCATAGGCCATCCGGTAGCCCAGAATCCGAGTCTGTTTCGCTGCCCATCCCACGGCCCCGAGGGATTTTCTGAACCGATCGATCCCAAAGAGAATATCGACCATATCGTGATAAAAAGGAGGAAGTTCTTCGATGACCGGGATATCCTGCAGGATCTGCACCAGCCGGTCATGGACCGCACTGGAAACGGCACGGACAAACTCCTCGTTTGCCCGGTCTTTATTCCTTTTTTCCCGCATCTTCCTGGCCGCACGGCGAAAACTGCGATCGAGTACCTCGTCCGCGGTCGGAACGGTCTTCATTTTCTCAAACTGCACGATGAACAACCTTATAACGTTCTAAATATGATGATTAATCGTTATGGATTTGTCCCAGATCCAGAAAGAGATATTGATCACCCTCATCACCCTATATCATCAGACATCCACCGCTATTAAGGGGGAGGATATCGCAGAGATGCTGAAGCGGAATCCGGGGACCGTCCGCAATCAGATGCAGGCATTAAAGGCTCTCGGCCTCGTCGATGGTGTTCCTGGTCCCAAAGGAGGATACAATCCCACTGCCATCGCGTATAAAGAATTGAATATGGTGAATTATGAGCAGGAGGCCCATGTTCCCCTCAGTCACCATAACGAGGTGATCAAGGGAGTCCGGGTCTCAGAGATCGATCTGACGACTCTCTGCCACCCCGATGTCTGTCATGCCCTGATCAAACTGATCGGGAGCGTGAAACTCTTTCAGATCGGCGATGAGATCACAATAGGACCCACTCCGGTGAATAAACTGTTTGTAACGGGAGAGATCATCGGAAAGGACGAGGCCCAGCAATCACTTCTGCTCGCGATTTCTGAAATGATCTCTCTTCCCAAAAAGCCGGTTAAACACTACATGAGCCATCCTCTGATCTCCATATCCCCGGACGCGACACTGGGGGATGCGGTCAGCATCTTTGCCCGACACCATATACATGGAGCTCCGATCGTGGAGCAGGATCAATTAAAAGGTATCATCACCCTGACCGATGTGGCCGAGGCGCTTGACCATGGACTCCCCCTGGACACTCCAATCGACTCGATCGCCACCAAGGACGTTATCGAAGTAGATGCCAATACGCGGTTATATGAAGTCATTCGTCGCTACAAGGAGAAGAAGATCGGCAGACTGGTGGTGATGGATCACGGAAAGCCGGTTGGCATACTCACCCATTCCGACATCATCGGTGTCTTTCCATCTCTGTAATCGGGTATCTCAAAAAGTACGCCGATAAACAGATTATACGGGCGATTTACTGTTTTAGAACAATTTAAATATTAATACTATTCAACCTTGATTCATGACGAAAATATTCTCCCGCAATTTATCCAGAAAACGTGTCATGAGCAACGATGGGATGGTCATCGGCGTACTCAAAAATATCATGGTCGATCTCGATACGGGACAGGTGGTCGATCTGATCATCAAGCCGGATCAGAGCTTCAATACCGAGGGATATCGCATGGATGGGGACCGCATGTTCATTTCGTTTGAAGCCGTAAAAGATATCAAGGATTACATCGTGGTCGACCGGTACCTTTCTAAAAAGTAGACCAGTATTTTTTAATCGCTTCCACCACCCCTTCCCCATACTTTTTTTCGGTAACCCAATCCGCGGCTTCCTGGGTTCGAGAGTCCGCATTGGCAACGGCAATCCCCGTTCCTGCACTGGAGATCATTTCCAGATCGTTCATCGAATCCCCGATAGCTAGGAAGTCGCCGGCAGAGAGACCGATCTCAGCGGAAAGTTTTACCAGAGCTCTTCCTTTATTCACTTCGGGAACCTGCAGGTGGATCGCGTACCCGGTATCGACGACCTTGATGGGAATATCCGAAAGCACTTCCTTTACCTCGTCCGAAGAAACCGTACGGCCAAACGCGATGTCGGTGAAACGATACCGGTCGCTGTAGAGCTGCAGAGTGATTCCCTTGGTACGGAAATAGGTATCCAGAATCCGGAAGGCCTCCCAGCAGCGTGATTGATCGCCGTCCAGGCGGAGCTCCCCGTCGAATCCTATGCGGTACACCCCGCCATTCTCCGCAATCAGAATACCCTTTGTGCCGATCATGCGACAGACCGCATCCATGAAACAGGCGGTGTTCCCGCTGGCGAGCACCACTTCCACGCCCCTCTCCGCCAGTTTGCGGATACACTCGATGGCATCGGTATTGATGCGGCGCTGCCGGTCGGTGATGGTGCCGTCGATATCGCAGACCAGCGCTTTCAGCACGGTCGTAGTCCTGCCTGTTCTACCATGAAGGGAGCCTCACCCTCCGGAAGGTTGGGGCTGTCGACCAGACGTGCGATTCTCTTGCCTCCCTTGCTCTTCCGCAGGTAGATGCGGAAAGTCGCCGTATGTCCAACGATATTACCTCCGATAGGTTTGGTCGGGTCCCCAAAAAATACGGCCGGGTTCGACATCACCTGGTTGGTGACCAGCGCGACGGCGTTGTACTCGTCTACCAGCTTGAAGAGATCGTGCATATGCCGGTTCAGCTTCTGCTGTCGGGTGGCAAGCGTGCCCCTTCCCGCATACTCAGACCGGAAGAGAGCAGTAAGAGAATCCACGATAAAGAGGCGGATGGGTTTCTCACTGGTCTTCATCTCCTCAGCCAGTTCTCGTGCACTATCGATGAGAAGCATCTGGTGGTCAGAAGAATGCGCCCGTGCCACCTGAATGTGTTCCAGAAAGTCTTCCGGAGTGCCTGCATCGATATCCAGTCCGGCCACCATCTGTTCGATACGCTCGGGACGGAAGGTGTTCTCGGTATCGATGAAGATCACTCCACCATTGAGTCCGCCCGCATCATCAGAGAGCTGAACGTTGACCGCCATCTGATGAGCAATCTGGCTCTTTCCGGATCCAAACTCCCCATACAGCTCGGTGATAGCCTGGGTCTCGATACCGCCTCCCAGCAGTGCATCCAGTTCGGGTACCCGCAGCTTCAGTTTCTTTACGTTCTTCCTCTGTTCGAAAATGTCCTTCCCGGTCTTGAAGGTCCCGATATCCGCCAGCTCCCGTGCAGCCCGGATGATCTTTTTCGCCGTGGATTCGCCGATCTCGGCCACCTCGGCTAGATCCGTGGGCGACGCGGTGGCGATGCTCTCGATGGTGGGATATCCCGCCTCCCGCAATTTATCTGCGGTAGTGGGTCCCACGCCAGGAAGGTCTTCTAAGTCGGTAGGATATTCGGCCATTGTATATACCTCAGCATTTCGTTAGTTATCATTTTCCTTCATACCGTGGGCTTTATAAGATACCGGCCACGGGGGGTGAAAGTGTTTCTACCAGATGGAGAGCCGGTCAAGCAGGCACTGTCGATCAGTTCGAGCGGGCTCATAGCGGAGTGGCAGCAGACGTCGTCCTTTCACCCGGCCTTCTACCCGCAGATGAAGGGCAGCCGGCAGGTCCGTTTCCAGCAGGTAGGCCTCCTCCCCGTTGTCGATCACCATCCCGGCAGGTCCGGGGATCACCGTTCCTTCGAACGACTCTTCATGAGCCGGGGCTGAAAGAGGGAGGATGACGGTCTCTCTCCGGGAGTGGATCTCGATCCTGGAACCTCTCCCCGCCTTTGCGTGGACGTGATAGATCGCCGCCTTTTCTCCTGCTACCAGCGGAACACGAGCTTTGTCACCCCAGAGGACGACCCGCACAGAACTCCTTTCATCCGAGAGGGTTCCATGGCGCATCCAGGATACTTCCCCGTTTTTCAGGAAGCATCGGGGAGGATCGAGTGCAATGAAGGTCCCCTGCACCGCGGATATGTCGCCTTCGGCGATCCCGGAAAGAGGGTTCACCGGTACTTGGACCTCTTCGTCAATCGTTATGACCTCTCCACGGGCGTCCAGGTGAAATTCGCTCCCCCTCGATCCCTCCCGTCGGCGCAGACCTGTGATCTGCATGAAGCCGGGTATTTCCACGCCGTCCAGGAGATCCGGCGCCCAGCAGACCAGACGCTGGGTGCCCTCCGCATCACCCACCAGACATTCCACCAGGGGGGCGGTCGTGCCATCTCGTCGAGTATACTCGCGGGAAGATCCCCGTCCCAGGAGGAAAATCGTCCTCGGGCCCAGTATCTCTTCCCTCTCCCTGGGATGCGGAGATCCCTGCACCGTCGCGATCTCACAGGCAGAGGGTCGGAGGTTCAATACCGTGATCTCCGGTACTCCCGAACGGCCGGGCCGGCCGATCACCTCCACGACTTCGTCCGGGCTGACCTCCTGAGCAGCAACTGCACGATCATCCCAGAGAAGCGCGACGACCTGACCGGTCTCATCGGCTAGGGTTATTTTGGAAAGGATTCCCGGGGTTCCATCTGCACGGGTAAATTCACGGAGAGGTTCACTCCCGACCACCTTCCCGAAAAAAGAACAGATACTTGCTTTTCGTGCGATATCCCGTATCTTCACATGGCTGCGGCCCAGCTCCCCCACCACCAGCATAGCGGCGGTGTGGGTATCCAGGAGACCTCCGGTTTCTTTCTCTTTGTCCTCCACCCTCCGGTCAAATTCCTCCCGAGAGATCAGATCATCGACCAGGGCAAAATGGAAGGACACGACCCTCACCGGTTTCGATCTTCCATGAGGGAGATGATATCCTCTATCGTCTCCGCCCGCCTCATTAGGGAGGGTGTGCCATTCTCGATCAGTACCTCTGCACATCGGGGACGGGCATTATACTGAGACGACATGGCGAAACCGTAGGCTCCCGCGTCCAGCAAGGCCACGAGATCCCCGGTTCGTACCACCGGGAGGGATCGGTCCTCTGCCAGAATGTCACCAGACTCACATATCGGGCCTGCGACCGTGCAGATATTCTGAAGAGGCTCTTCAGCACGATTTGCCACAACTACCTCGTGATAGGCATCATACAGTACCGGCCGGGCTAGCAGATTGAAGCCGGCATCGACGTTCACGAATCTACGGTACGCCTCTTTCACCGAATTGACGCGGGTGAGAAGTATGGTGGAATCCGCCACCAGGTACCGTCCTGGCTCCACCCAGAATTCGGGGCGGATGTCCGCCTCTCTGATCCCCCGCAGAAACACCGGCAGTACCCGGGCGGCATACTCCTCTGGTGTGGGTGCCGGATCCGTGGCATGCCGGTATGGGATACCAAGGCCACCTCCGAGATCGATAAACTGGAGCCTCACGCCCAGATCGGTTAATTTTGTCGCGAGATGGACCACGACTTCCGCTTCCCGAACGAAGGGCTCGATATCCAGGATTTGGGATCCGATGTGACAATGAATTCCCACGGGCACCACATGTTCGCATGAGAGTGCTTCCTGATAGGCACCCAGTATCTGTCCGGCCGGGATCCCGAACTTGCTCGTGTGCAGGCCTGTGGCGATCTTCGGGTGTGTGGGTACTTCGATGGCGGGATTGACACGGAACGCAATCTCGGCCTTCAGTCCGCTTTCGGCAGCCACCGAGTCCAGTAATGCAAGTTCGTCCAGAGAATCCACCGAGATCTTCACCCCGTTCTGCACTGCCAGGGCGAGATCGAACTCACTTTTGGAGTTACCGTTGAACAACAGGTCTTCCGGCCGCATGCCGGCCCGGAGTGCAAGTCTGAGTTCCCCGGAGGAAAAGACATCGGCTCCGGCGCCCGCTTTTGCGAGTGTCCGCAGGATGGCCAGATTTCCATTCGCCTTGGCCGCGTAGAGGACCCGCGCCCGGGCATATCGGGAGGAAAGCGCCTGTTGATACGCCTGGTAGTTGGCGAGCACACGCCCACCATCCGTAACATAGAGAGGAGTACCGAACCGCTCAGCCAGAACCGTACTGTCTGCACCTCCGATGCAGAGCTTCCCATCCTCGATGGAAAGCGATGGGGGGAGTTTCATACGATCCTCCGGATTCGTTCGATCGCCTGACGTATGCGGGAGAGGGGACGGGTGAGTGCGAAGCGGATATATTCGTTACCGCAGGGTCCGAATCCTACTCCCGGGGTCACCACCACCCCCGCCTCTTCCAACAGACGGGTGGCATACTCTACGCCGTTCCCCACCCGGACCCACACGTAGAATGTAGCACGGGGGGACGGGCATGCGAGCCCCATGTCTTTCAGACCCTGGACCAGGGCGTCCCGCCTCTCCTGATATACCTCACAGGAACGTTTTACACTGTCCTGGGATCCGGTTAGGGCAGCTACTGCGGCGATCTGGACGGCATTGAACACACCGGAATCTACGTTGGTCTTTACATTTTTCAACCCCGCCAGGATCTCCGGGTTTCCGCAGGCCATTCCTATCCGCCATCCGGTCATATTGTAGGTTTTGGAGAGAGAGTGCATCTCCACCCCGATCTCCCTCGCCCCGGGGATTTCCAGGAAGGAAGGTGCACGGTAGCCGTCAAACGTGACCTCGGAATACGGGTTGTCATGCACCACGATAATCTCATGCTCCCTCGCAAAGTCCACCACTTCCTTGAAAAATTCGCGGGGTGCGGTTGCGGCCGTGGGATTGTTCGGATAATTCAGGAACATGAGCTTGGCATCGCGCGCTACCGCATCGGGGATCCGGTCCAGGCGGGGGAGAAATTTGTTTTCTGCCCGCAGGGGCATGATATGGATTCTTCCCTCGGCGAACAGGGTGGAGGTGCGATACACCGGATATCCTGGGTCAGGAACCAGAACGTAGTCTCCGGGGTTCACGAATGCCTCCGGAATATGTGCGATTCCATCCTTTGAACCGATCAGCGAGATGATCTCGTTTTCTGGGTTGAGTGAGACTCCAAAACGATCGTGATACCAGGAGGCGACCGCTCTCCGGAACTCGATCATTCCCACGTAGGAGGGGTAGTGGTGATTGTCGGGATCCCGGGCAGCTATGCAGAGCGCATCGATGACGTGAGGCGGCGTGGGCAGGTCGGGATCCCCGATCCCCAGATCGATGAGATCGACCCCCAGTTTCCGTTTTTCTTCCTTCAACTCGTCGATTCGGGCAAATGGATAGGGCGGCAACTGTTCGAGGCGTGCAGAATACATCCCTTATCTATTTCCGGTGAACCCTATTAAAAGCACAAGTGGCGTGATTGTGGGAGGGGAATCTGAGTTCCCATGGGGGCATACAATCCACCCCCCATTTTCCTCGTATCCAAAATGACGTTTATTGATCGGACTTCCGATCACTGCAAATGACCCGGGTCAATCGCTGTGCGGGATTGAATCCCCCAGGCACTGGAGTGTATTACAGGGAAGAGTGTCTGCACGGACTAGGGAGCAGATACCGCACATTCGAAGCCGGAGATCGACCTTCTGGTCCTCTGCCATTTCACTGGCCAGGTCCTGGATTGCACGGACCGCATCCCCTCCGAGAACCACCTTGCATCCGCGTTTCCTGGAGGTATACTGGCAGACCGCCGCGGGAGTGATCCCTAACATCCCGGCGACCTCTTTCTGAGGCAGGCCTTTACTGGTGAGTTCCTGAACCAGACAGGCTCGGATGCTGGGGAGAATATACCAGACACCCAATTCACATGGTAATTTCATACTGGTGCACCCGACCGTCTGGATTAACGGTGATACTTGTGTACAATTGTTCCATAACGATTGATATAAGAGTTCGCGAACTAACAATCCACGAATCAGGAGAGGCATCATGGAGTCCAAACAACACACCGGAACGATTGTGGTCCTGTCCACCACCCCCCGTGATCAGGGGGAGACCATCGCGCACGCTCTGGTGACCGAACATCTCGCCGCATGCGTGAACATTCTAGAGACGCGATCTGTGTTCCGGTGGAAGGGTGAAATGAACCTCGAAACGGAGGATCTGCTGATCATCAAAAGCCGTGCAGAGAATGCCCAGAAGATCGTGGATCGAATCCGCGAGCTGCATTCGTATGAACTCCCGGAGATCCTCCTTCTACCCCTGATAGGAGGATACCTTCCCTATCTACAGTGGATCGGTGAGGAGACGCAGGGATGAGCAGCCATCTGGAACGAGCCATCCAGGTACGGGAAGGCCGCGGATACATGATCGAGGACGCGGTGGTCGAGGAAGATGCCTTTCCCCTGTTCGTCAATGACCGGCATTATGGAAACCTGGTGGCAAGCAGGGATCAGCTGAAGGAACTCGCTGCCGGATTCGTGGTAACGGAGGGACTTTCTGAACGGGTGGACCGGGTCGAGGTAACCAATGGGGAGTTGCGGGTTTCCGCTCCGCTTGAAGAGTCAATACAGAAGAGCGAGCCGTGTACGGGTACCTCCGCCAACCTGGAGCTGGCCATCGAGCCGCATGTCGTGCGCTCTTCATTAACGCTTTCTTCCACAGAAGTGTATCACATCACCCGGGAGATCCAGTCTCCCCTGTGGGAACAGACGGGTGGTGTACATTGCTCCGTCCTTTTCTGCGGGGGAACACTCGTAGTTAGGAGCTGTGACATCGGCCGACATAATACGGTGGACAAGGTGATCGGGCATGCGGTGCTCCAGGGTCTGGATCGATCCCGGTGTGTGATCGGCTGCACAGGGAGGCAGCCCGCCGGCATGGTGGCGAAGGCTGCCCGGGCGGGAATTCCGATCATCATCTCCCGGGCCGCCTCCACCGATCGGGGGATTCGTACCGCCATGGTGTACGGAATCACCCTGATCTGTTTCTCGCGTGGGGAACGGTATACCATTTATACCCACCCTGAGCGCATTAAGGGTATTGAATGGGAGGTAGCGGGATGAACGAACCAATCACGTATGAGTGCTGGCAATCTTGCGCAAACGAATATTCACGAGGAGGTTACTGATTCTTATGTCTCCTTCATCCGCCTCTACCGGCAGAGTCGCCCTTCTGGTTCTGGGATGTCCCGAGGTCCCTGTCCAGACGAGTATTGCCCTCTACCTGATGAATGTGCTAAAGAAAGCCGGCATCCATCCGGTGGTGGCCGGGACAAAAGCGGCCCGGGCACTTCTTGACGTGGCGGACGTGGACCGCCATTATGTGGGGGATCTGATCGATCTGGATCAGTGCGTGGGAGAGATCGCGGAGAAGAGGAGGACCGCAGATCTCTGTTTTGTGTTTGTTCACAAGGATTCCGGTATCGCATATGCAGCGACAATGGCATCTCTCCTCGGTGAAGGGGTATATGCACTGGTGTTCGGGGATCACGCGGAAGAACTGGCAACCCAGATCCCTGCTGCCATTCATGTCCTTGCCGCCCGGGCAACTCACAATCCTGCACCCCTGAAACACCGCATTGATGCCCTCGCGGGAGCGTGGTGAACTTGGGCTGTGTGGAGGCACGAAGGTGTGAGGTCCTGGCATCGCAGGTCACGTTTGCCGAATGCCGGGAATACATTACCTCGAAATTTGCGGAGCATTACCTGGTTGAGCCCGGGTATCATATCTTTGATGTATTCATTATCGGGATTCCTCCCATCTACATCGGGGTAGAGGGAGACGACGTGATTTTTCCGTATACCAAACCCTGTCACGGAACATTCATCCTTCGAGCACGGGGAGCTGCGGAAGAGGCGGCCCGCCTCCGTTCCCAACAATCGTAGAATCCGTTATTTTTTCCGAGGGTAGCCTCCGATCTCGTATCAGAAAGAAGATGAAGCGGAATGCATGAGTCTTCAATCGATACTATGGTAAATCTGGAGTCCGTAAAACAGCGATACGATCGCTACGATTGGGGGGAACGACATCGGATGGTCCGGTACCTTTCCCTATGGCTTTTGATCTTTGGTAGTATACTGGTCATCGCCGGGGTGATTCTCTCGGTGCTCCTGATCACCGGCAGGATCCCCCTACCCTACAGCTCCGGAACGCGAGTTCTCATCTCTACGGGAGTCTTGATTCTGGGCTTGCTTCTGGGATCCGGCCTGCTCATGATGTCCCGCATACTCGCAATGATAACGGATGTGGAACGGAATACCCGGTACGCCATGAACATCTGGTTCATTCTTGAAGAAAAGGACCTGGCAGAAGAGGGCGATCACCAGGAGTTCTATGAAGAATCCCAGACCATGAATGAAGATTCCTCCTGACTTTGAATTTCTTCACCACATTTTTTATACGTTCAGTACAACAATCCCCCTGAGCCCTGGAGTCCTGCGGGGATAGCATTTCAGGAGTCGGGATCACAACTTCGCATGAACCGAACATGACGGGGATCCTGGCCAGGGACCCAATCCAGGAGGAAATTATGAAGAGATATCAGTGCACGATCTGCGGTCACATCTATAATCCAGCGGATGGCAACCCCACACAGAAGATTGCCCCCGGTACATCGTTTGATGACATTCCGGGAAGCTGGGTGTGCCCCATCTGTGGCGCTGAAAAATCCCTGTTCCGGGAGGTGCTGGAGTGAGTGTTCGGGAGGTTAACCCCCATCTACACTGGGTGGGTGCCAATGATTGGGATCGAAGATTGTTCGATGAACTGATCCCGCTTCCTCAAGGTACCAGTTACAATGCCTACCTGATACGAGGCACAGAAAAGACCGCGTTAATCGATACGGTGAATCCCACAAAGCAAGACGAACTTGTGGATAATCTTCGGGCACTGGGGATTTCCGCCATCGATTATCTGGTGGTAAATCACGCAGAACAGGATCATTCCGGTTCTATTCCACGTATTCTGAGGGAATTCCCCGGTATTCGGGTAGTGACTAATGCGAAGTGTCGTGAATTCTTGCAATCCCTGCTCCTTCTTCCCGATGATGTCTTCCTTGTGATAGAAGATGGTGGTACCCTTTCTCTTGGAGACCGGACACTCGAATTCATGATCACCCCCTGGGTGCACTGGCCGGAGACGATGCTCACCTATTTGCAGGAAGACCAGATCCTCTTTACCTGTGACTTCTTTGGATCGCACCTGGCTTCTTCCGACATGTTTGCCCAGGATATGCCCCGCATGTACGAGGCTGCGAAGAGGTATTATGCAGAGATCATGATGCCCTTCCGGGTGAGCATCCAACACCACTTGGAGCGACTCAAACGCTATCAGATCCGAATGATCGCCACCAGCCATGGACCGATCTGGGATAAACCGGAATTCATCCTCAACTCCTATTCGGACTGGGTCTCAGACCGGGTTCAGAATGAGGTGATAATCGCGTATGTTTCTATGCATGGCAGTACCCGGGCTATGGTGGATTATCTGACCAGCGCACTTATCCGGAGAGGGATATCGGTCAAACCCTATAACCTTACGGTCACCGACCTGGGCGAACTCGCCATCAGTCTGGTCGATGCCGGCACCCTCATATTTGGCACCCCCACCGTACTCTTCAATCCCCATCCCACGTCCATGTTTGCGGCCCATCTAGTACGCATCCTCCGGCCTAAGGCAAGATATGCGGCAGTAATAGGCTCTTACGGGTGGGGAGGAAAAACCCTCCGGGTGCTGTCGGACATGTTTTCGGGCAGTTCGATGCAATTTCTGGATCCGGTCCTGATCAAAGGGTTTCCAACGGAAGAGGGGTATCGGTTACTTGACCAGCTGGCAGATTCGATAGCCAAAAAGCACCGCGAAGATCCCTTGGTAGGAGAGAACCGGTGAACCGCAGGGAGCAGGTTCCTAATAAAAGAACTGTTGAAGCCATGTTCTCTGACCGTGCAAATCTAGGGACCTCGGTATGACCACCCAGAATTTCAAAGATACCATCTCCTCTTCCTCCCTGATCTTTACTATCGGGGTGGCCGGTGATAGTGGGTCCGGAAAGACCTCTTTTACTCAGGCGATACGCCAGATCTTTGGAGAGGACCTGGTCTCGACCATCACGCTGGACGATTACCATCGGTATGACCGGGAGGAACGGAAAAGACTTGGTGTCACTCCCCTAGCACCGGAGGCCAATGATCTCAGTCGCCTGGAGAGAGATCTTATCGCCCTGAAGAAGGGAAACGCGATTAGAAAACCGGTATACAACCATCAGAATGGTCGGTTTGACCCTCCGGTCTCCTTCAAACCTAAAAAAATCCTGATTCTTGAGGGACTGCACACCTTCTTTTCTCCGGTTTTGCGCGAACTCCTGGATTTCAAACTTTTCGTCGATCCGGAACGTTCCGTTAAACACGAATGGAAGATCAAACGAGATATGGAGCTACGAGGGTATCGGGAGGGAGAGGTGCTGGACGAGCTCGCCGAGAGAGAGAAAGATTTCCAGGAGTATATCGCCCCCCAGCGCCATTATGCCGATGCCATCATCTGCATCTCCCATTCCAAGTACGGAAAGAACCTGGGACAGGAAAGAAACGTCTATCAGGTCTCTCTTCTGCAGAGTAAACTACAGCGGGCGATAGAAGACATCGATCTCCCCATCGATCTTCTCTCTCTTCTTTCCATGTCTGAAAGGAACTTTCTCCTGGAGTTTCAGCGTCAGAAAATCGAGGATCGCATCTGGGGGGCCCTTACTTTTGATGGCGAGCTGAACCATGCACTGATCCGGAAGCTCGAGAAGAACGTAGAGCGTCAAACCGGAGTCCATCCGATCGATATTCACCGGCATCGGTCCTATGTTGTAGCCGGGGAGCTGGCCCAGCTCCTGCTTGCCTGGAGGATCATCAATCGTCGTATCTTTATTTCCCAGGAATAATGGTCACCGGAGAGAGATCCGATTTTCACAAAAGGAAAGGGATGGATGAACAATACAAGAAGATAGAGTTCTGGTCATCCCATAAGGAAATTTGGCAGAATAAAGAAATAGACCAGTGCCACCAGTACCAGAACAATCACGGAATAATAGAGATATCTGATGCGATGCTGCGAATGGTTGATATCTTCTCCACAGAATTTGCACCACCCCGTGCCTTTTGTTAATCGCGTCTTACATTGAGGGCATGTCATTTTGCCTCGCCTCCTATTTAATTTGATTTTAATATGAAATAACATTTTCTATCAGAGATTATAAAATAAATAAATTTATCATCTAAAAATTTTTTTAACAGTTATTTCGGTCAGTGTGGGCATTGAATTATCATTTATAGTATATTTGATAAATTATTAACGCCAGAATAATATTCCTCACTTGACAAGTTGCTTTGTGTTAATACAACCAGAGCTACCTATTTGTTGAACCAGCCCTCATAGTACTGACGATGAGGCAGATCGCCCTGTATGGCAAGGGGGGCATCGGAAAGTCTACCACGGCTGCAAACCTATCGGCAGCATTCGCAGAGCAAGGCCTGCGGGTGCTCCAGATAGGATGCGATCCCAAGCATGACAGCACTCGCATGCTGATGCATGGGGCAGATATTCCCACGGTCCTCGATCTGGTGCGTGAGCGTGATTCCAGTCCAATTTCCGCCCACGAGGTAGTATTTCCGGGATATCGGGCAGTGCGGTGTGTAGAAGCGGGAGGGCCTGAACCGGGAGTGGGATGCGCCGGACGGGGGATTATTGCCACGTTCCAGCTGCTGGAAAAGCTCGGAGCCCTGGAGGGGGACGTGGTGGTGTATGACGTGCTGGGCGATGTGGTATGTGGAGGATTTGCGATGCCGATGCGAGAGGGGTACGCCGAAGAGGTGTATCTGGTCACCTCCGGGGAATTGATGTCGCTGTATGCGGCAAATAACATCTGCAAAGCGATCGCAAGGCTCGCACGCCATGGAAGGAGTCGGTGCCGGCTGGGGGGCGTGATCTGCAACTCTGCGAACACGCATCCCCGTGAGCGGGAGCTGGTCGAAGAATTTGCCAACCGAATCGGTTCTGCCCTGAATGGATTCGTACCCCGTGATAGGGTGGTGCAGCTGGCCGAGCTCCATAAACAGACCGTGGTAGAGTACGCGCCGCAATCCGAGCAGGCTCAAGTGTACCGCACCCTGGCGGATTCAATCCTAGCAAACCGGTCCTTGACGATTCCGGTTCCGCTGGAGACCGATCAGCTCGAGGCACTTGCACTGGCCTATATCTAAGAACCATTGATTCGTAGACGATTGACCGGTACGGATGGGTCAGAACATTTTTATTTTCCTTAGAACAAGTAAATTTGAATTGCAGTGGCCCAAAGTCTATGAATCCTATCGCAAATATCTCTCACAGTTCCCGCATGGAGGGGTGCACCATTCTGGGTGCCCTTTCCGTGACGACCGGCGTGAAGGATGCCGTAACCGTGGTACACGGACCTATCGGTTGTGCACACCATACATTTTCCCTTCTGCACGCCACCCTGCAGGCAAATGGAGATCCCCGATTTCCCCGTATTCTTTCCACAAATCTTTCAGAAGACGATATCATTTTTGGGGGAGAGGAGAGTCTGGAGCGAACCATCTTACTGGCCCAGGGGGAGGATCCAGGAGGGATCTTCGTCCTCAATACCTGTGTTGTTGACACCATCGGGGACGACACCGCCGCGGTCTGCAGAAAATCCTGGAAGATACCGGTGATGTATCTTCCTTCCGCTGGGTTCTTAGGAGGGGGATTCAACAAAGGAATGCTGTATGCACTCCAGGCGGCCTCGCGGCACGCGGCATCGGGTGAGATCATCCCGCTCACGGCAACCCTGATAGGAGAGAAAAATCTGGAATACGAGGTGGAAGAGAATTACCAGGAGGTTGTGCGTCTCCTTGACCTTTTGGGCGTGCGGGTGCGCCTCCGCTTTATCCGGAGCCTCCGAGTTTCAGATCTGGCCACTATCTCGATGTCTGCGCTCAACATTTTACGGGAGCCCGAACTTTCTTCTGTAGGGTGGCTCCTCAACCTTCGGTTCGGGACTCCTTACCTCGACTCCTTTCCAATAGGATTTGAAGGCAGCCTCCGGTTTCTCGACACCGTTGCCCGGACCCTGGGTATCGAATCCGCAGAGGCGCTACGCAAAGAGAGCGAACTCCATGCGAAGATCAGCGAACAGTTCGAGGATCTGCAGGGAGTCGCCGTCACATTCGGAAAGCAGGGAGTCAGCCCCGGATGCCGGGGGCTGACAACTCGGATGAAAATGAAGGTACAGAGTGAGGGTACCCTGCTTCCGGTGCCCGTGCCGGATCCCGTGGGTGCCCGGGGATCTGAACGTCTCCTGCACCGGTGGAGGAGGATCATCCATGCCAACGGGTAATCCCGCCTGTGATAACCCTCTCTGGCCTTGTGCATTGACGGGCGCAGCTGCCTGTCTTTCTGGTTTTGAAGACATTGGGGTCATCATTCATGGATCCAGCGGGTGTTTTTTTTATCCTGCCTCCTTGCTCCCCAATCCCATTTTTGGAACCCATCTCATCGAGAACGATGTGATCTTCGGAACCGAAGAACGTATACGCGAGGTGGTGCAGGAAGTAAAAATCCGGTATCCCACGATTGCGGTGATTCTATCCTGCGTTCCATCTCTTATGGGAGAAGATCTTCGACCCGTACTAGATTACGGTGCAGACATGGTCATCGATGCAGCCGGTTTTCTGGGCCAGTTTGAGGAGGGGTACCGGGCAGCGCTAGCGGCGTTGAAGTGCCGGATCGACCCGGAAAGGCGCGGTGTGAATATCGACGGACTGAACCCTGCAGATCCGTTTTTTGTGGGCAACCGGCGGGAAGCAGAGCGGCTTCTTGTCCTGACCGGACTCGAACCGGCGACACGGTTCTGTGCGGATCGAAGGTTCTCGGTATACCATGCTGCCTCTTCCACCATCTCGACCAATCCGGACCTTGCTTCTTTGGTGGGAAATACCGTGGGGAATCTGTTAGGGCTGGACGAAACCAGGAGAACGTTTTCTGCCCTTGGACTTCGTCACCCGGAGCTTGATCTGGATCCCCTGATGCGCGAATTAGACCGGACGGAAGAACGGATTGTGCGAGTGTGCGACAAATTCCTCCGTCGGCATGATCCTCCCTCCACCGTCATATTTGGAGGCAGGTCCTATGCACTATTTGCTGCAGATTCTCTACATCGTTATCTCGATGCAGAGATCCGGGCCATCGGATCCAGAAATGCCATAATAGGAGAGAACCACCGGATCCGCCCCATGTGCGGACTCCAGGAGATTGCAGACTGCATTCGTGACAATCAACCAGACCTGGTCCTGGGCTCCGCCTATGAACAGTCCGTCTGCGGAGACGCCGCTTTTGTTCCCTTCACCTTCCCTCTGAGAGGTCGTGTAACCCTCCGCACACGAACACTCGCGGGACCAGAAGGGATCTTATCATTGATGGAGGAGGTTCTGAATGCCTGTATGGACCGCTCTGTCTGATACGGATTTCCACCATTGAGACCTCTCTAATGTCCGGTTCCTAACGACGGTGCATAAGAAAAGGATCAGAAGATGGAGACCAGACGGGCGATGGAGTCGCCCACGTCAGAAGTGGAGGATCGGCCTCCCATATCCCGGGTGGTGACCCCGGCAAGGATGCTCTCCTCGATGCTCTCCAGAACTGCATCTGCGGCTTCATGCTCCCCCAGGTGATCCAGCAGCATGGAACCCGCCCAGATGGTAGCCATCGGGTTGGCCACCCCCAACCCACGATATTTGGGGGCGGATCCATGGATGGGTTCAAACATGGAGGTTCCGGATGGGTTGATGTTTCCTCCGGGGGCAAGACCCAGTCCACCCTGAATCATCGCGCCGAGATCGGTAATAATATCTCCGAACATGTTCGGGGTCACCACCACATCAAACCATTCGGGATTCTTCACAAACCACATGGTGATGGCATCGACAAAGTTGAATTCTGTGGACACATCCGGGTAGGAGCGGGATTCCTCCGCCAGCACCTCCCTCCACAGACCATATACCTCGGTTAACACATTCGCCTTATCCACCGCGGTGAGCTTCTTTCGTCGTTTTTGGGCCAGATCCAGTGCATAGCGCAGGATTCTTCGGGCGCCTTCCCGCGAGATCACCCCTATCTGATAGGCGATCTCTTCGGCATCGCTCTCAACCTCCAGACCGAATTTCAGGTGATACAGCTTCCGAATTACCTCGAGCTCCCGGGATTCTTTCCCTCTGAACCGGGATCCGATACCAACGTAGAAATCCTCTGTGTTCTCCCGAACCACCATAAAGTCGATGTCCTCGGGGGTTTTATCGGCAAGAGGGGTCCAGACGCCCTGGAGGAGCCGGACCGGCCGAAGATTCACATATTGATCGAAGTGAAAGCGAAGGGCGAGGAGAATCCCTTTTTCCAGTACACCGGGTTTTACCCGTTCGTCCCCGATCGCCCCGAAGTAAATGGCACGGCACCCGGAGAGGCGGGAGAGGTCCGACTCCGTGATCAGCTCTCCGCTTTTCAGAAACCGATCCGCAC
>JBAIXL010000067.1:0-6343 GCA_037916685.1 Methanolinea tarda | reverse complement strand
TCAACGCGGGTGAAACACTGGAGGTAAACGGAACCAGCTCTCTGCCGGCAGGATTCTCCACGGAAGTGACTCTGTCTCAGGTCGGTTCTTCGGTCATTCTGGATCGGAAACAGATTACCATCCAGGCGGATGGGACGTTTGAAACATCCTTTGATACCTCCTCCCTTAAAGAGGGTAACTACCGGCTGGAGATACCGAAAAATAATGAGTATTCCTATGGGTCTGCTTCCACCCTCTGGTTATTTTTCCAGGTGATCGACCGGAGAGATGAGCTGGTCATAACCTCTCCCCTGACCCAGAATTTCGACGGAACCCTGGACGTGGCGGGATCCATTTCAACCGTTGGAGATATGGGGCTGAAGGTCCAGGTTCAGCAGGGAACCACCACGATCTACGGGCCGGAATATACATCCACCACCACGGGAGGTGCCTTCGACCTCTCTGTTCCCATCGAGACCGGAGGGGTCTTCACCGTTACCCTGACCGACAGCACCGGCTACCCCTGGACCATCCGGTATACGGTGCTCTCCCCCACCCCTACGCCCACAACGGTGGTGACGACTCCATCTCCCGAGATTCCCACCACCACCGTTACTTCCATGGTCCAGCAGGCGACGGCAAGTGCATCCCGGACCCAGCCTGCGTATTTCGAAGTGACCACCAATCCCGGTGAAGTCCATGCCGTTACCTCTGCGGGAGTCGACTGGGTAGTGGAGTATGTGGATGAAACAGGCGCCCTGCACAAGGAAAATACCCGGGGAACCGGTGCAGAAGAGGTGACCTTTACCGCAACGGGAGGCACGGTTTACTTTAAAATCTATCCAGACCAGTATGCTGATCAGGCCCCGGTGACCCTCACTGTGGAAAATGCCCGCAGCGTTACACTCTGCACCACCTGCCAGGCCCGGTTCGGTGACGTGGTCACCACCCCAACCACCCCTCTTTCCCTGTTCCTGGTTCTGGGTGCGCTGGCCGTGCTGGTCATCGCCAGAAGGAGAACATAACAACCTATTTTTTCTGCCCCGTGAAATTATTGTGGAGAGCCGGGGTAGTCTAGTCTGGGAAGGCGGTGGCCTTGAAAGCCACTGGTGCTTGGCACCTCAGGAGTTCAAATCTCCTTCCCGGCGTTTATTTCCAGAAACAGGAGAGGCAGTCAGGTATGTGTATCGCAGTCCCTGCAGAAGTCATTGAAATCAAGGAAGGGAATATCGGAGTGGTCGATTACGGCGATCTTCGGCAGGAGGTACGTCTCGACCTGGTGGAGGTTCAGGTGGGGGAATTCGTTCTGGTTCATGTGGGCTTCGCCATACAGAAGCTCTCACGGGAGGAGGGGTTGGAGACACGGGAGCTCTTCCGGCAGGTATATGCGGCGATGGAGGAGTGATGCACGAGTACAGCATCGCGTACGACATCTATCTGACCGCCCGGCGGGCGGCGCTCGACCACGGGGCGGAGCGGGTGATTCGGGTGCATGTGGATATGGGGGAGCTGGCCATGGCCAATCCGGAACAGGTGAAATTCCTGTTCGAGGCGATCTCGGGAGAAGATCCCCTGTTTTCGGGTACAGAACTTTCCTGCCACACTATCGCCCCGGTGGTTCGCTGCGACTGCGGGTATGAAGGAAGTGAACTCTATGTCTGCCCGGGCTGTGGAAAGCTGCCCGATCTCGTGAAGGGCCGGGAGATCCTGGTCACCAATATCGAAGTCGAGGTGGGGGGATCATGAAGATCGGCATGATGCACGGTGCCGGAGGAGAGGTAATGGGAGATCTCCTCAAACAGCTGCTCTCGAACTTCTCCTCCACTAATGCCGGCGGAATCGGCCTGGAGGCAATGGATGACGGGGCGGTCATCCCCCTGGGCGGGAAAAATCTGGTATTTACCACCGACAGTCATATCGTTCGCCCTCTCTTTTTTCCGGGAGGAGACATCGGAAGGATCTCCGTCTGCGGCACGGTAAACGATCTCGCCATGATGGGAGGCCGGCCCCTCGCGCTCTCCTGCGGGATGGTGATCGAGGAAGGATTCGAAGTGGAAATCCTCGAACGAATCGTCCGGTCCATGAACGAAGCTTTGGTGGAGGCAGGGGCCAGCCTGGTGACCGGAGACACCAAGGTGATGGGCCATGGGGATCTGGATGGTATCGTGATCAACACCGCTGGGATCGGGATCGCAGATACCATCGTCCGGGACAACGGTCTGGAGACGGGAGACTGCATCCTGGTCAGCGGAACTCTGGGAGATCACGGCCTCGCGGTTCTCACCTTCCGTGAGGGATTCGATCTGGGGGAACAGATCCATTCCGATGTCGCTCCTCTATGGGGAATGGTGGAGAAGGCCCTGCAGGCAGGCGAGATTCATGCGATGAAGGATCCCACCCGGGGTGGCTTTGCGAGTGCGATCAACGAAATGGCCCGGAAGAGCGGAAAACAGGTGATCATCGATGAGGAACATCTGCCCGTACGGAAGAACGTGCGGAGCGCCGCCGATATGCTGGGCATCGACCCGCTCGAGGTCGCCAATGAAGGCAAGGTGATTCTGGGGGTGGCCGCAGAGGATGCGGAGGCGGTGCTGAACGCCCTCCGTTCCCATCGCTACGGGAGGGACGCCGCCATCATCGGGACCGTGGCGGAGGGCTCCGACGTGATCATGCACACCCGCATTGGTGGGGAACGCTTCATCGAACCTCCGATAGGAGATCCGGTACCTCGGGTATGTTAGATCTGGTCCTGAACAACGTACATCTTCCGGATGGAAGGGTAAAGGACATCGGTATACGGCAGGGCAGGGTGGTGCATCTGGGTGAAGCAGGGAAGACCGATCTCGCGGTCGACTGTGCCCCCTTCCTGTGTATACCGGGGGCGGTGGATATGCACGTGCATATGCGGGGAGGGGAGGAATCCTACAAGGAAGACTGGCGGACAGGAAGCCGCAGCGCTCTCGCCGGCGGAGTGACCCTGATCGTGGATCAACCGAACACCCTCCCTCCCCTCACCTCCGTTCCGCGGTTCCGGGAACGAGTGAACGAAGCCCAGAGGCAGTCCTGCTGTCATTTCGGGATCAACGCGGGCATCCCTTCACCGCCCCATCTACGGGATCTGTGGGAAGAAGGTCCCCTTGCGTTCGGAGAGATCTTTCTCGCTCCTTCCACCCATGGGGGAGCGATCTCGCTGGATGCCCTCGGAAACATTCTCCCTTCTCTACGGGAACTGGGGGCACTCTGCACGCTGCATGCAGAAGCCGCGGCACCCCGGCCTCCACGGGATCTGGAGGAGCACGACCGCGAACGGTCGCCGGAAGCAGAGGGAAGGATGGTACGGGAGATCGGCGCACGGTCGCAAGGTGGGGACACCCTGCACTTCTGTCACCTCTCCAGTCCCCAGGGGATCGATTCGGCGAAAGGAACCGTGGAGGTCACCCCGCATCACCTCTTTCTTTCGTTTGAGGATTTCGCCCCGCAGGATGCACGGGGAAAAGTCAATCCACCCCTGCGCAGTAACGCGGTCCGGAAATCCCTCTGGGAGCGTTGGGACCGCATCGACGTGATCGCTTCCGACCATGCACCCCATACCCGTGAGGAAAAACGGCGCCCGTTTCCGGAGGCGCCGGCGGGTCTACCGGGAGTCGAGACGATGATACCTCTCCTGATGGCGGCGGTCCTGGACCGACGAATCACGCTTCCCTCTCTGATCGCGAAGACCTCGCAGTCCCCCGCCCGCATCCTGGGCATCCCGCCATCGGGATTCGATCCCGGATGCCGGGCGGATTTTGCGCTCTTTCCACGAAAAAAGACCCGCATCTCGATCGATATGCTCCATTCCCGCTGTGACTGGACTCCGTTTGAGGGACGGGAAGGCGTATTCCCGGAACACGTCTTCTTAGAAGGTGCCCTCGCCTTCCAGGAGGGGGAATTTTCCGGGCGAAGAGGCCGCTGGTACAGTGGAAGAGGTTATAAGGAACGGGGGACCATATAAGCCACGTGCCGATACAGCACAATCATAGGTCCCCGGGTGAATGCGGTAAAAACCCGGTATGATCCACGGGACAACCCGGTTGTGCGACAGGCACTGCCCGGCTTGAGGGCGTTAAACCGGTGATGGACGGCCAAAGCCACAGATGATCACGGTTTGTTACAGCCGGGCAACACTTCTTCACGTGATAGCGATGCATGCGCCACAGGAAGCGGTCACCGAACATCCCGAAGGTACCATTATTGCAATGAGGGTATCACCCGGTGCGAAGGATACCCGTCTCTTCTCCTCGTATCATCCCTGGAGAAACGCGTTGGAATGCAGGATCCAGTCTCCCGCACAGAGCGGCAAGGCAAACCGGGAACTGATCCAGCGTTGCGCCGAATGGTTCTCGGTCCCGGTTCACACCGTGTCTATCCTATCTGGAGAACGATCCAGTCAGAAACGGATTCTCATCCGGGGAATCTCCCGTGAAGCGGTACTGGATCGATTGCCTGGGCAGGATTAGAGATCCCGATACCGCGTGAAGGGGTGCGGCGCAGGGTTCGATCCTTCCTTGAACCCGATCGGGATCCATGATGCATGAACCGGCATGGTCTTTATTCCTGGTTTAGGGATGAAATTACTTTCGAGTGGTCATTTTAAGTAATTTCACAATAAGTACATAATGTCCCAGATCCTGGGGCGTCGTTATGATGCACATTATTCCTTCATTTGGGGGCGTGACAGATTGTGGATTCATCCGATACTACCAAATATCTCATTCATCTCTTCATCCATGCAGAGGGGGTTGTCGATAAATCCGACGTAGTGGGTGCCATCTTTGGCCAGACGGAAGGTCTTCTGGGCGAAGAAATGGACCTTCGGGACCTGCAGAGGACCGGCCGCGTCGGGAGAATCGACGTTCAGATCGAGAGTAAGAAAGGAGAGACGAAGGGAGAGATTCTGATCTCTTCATCCCTGGACCGTGCCGAGACCGCGGTTCTCGCGTCGGCACTGGAGAGCATCGATCGCGTAGGGCCCTGTATCGCGCACGTATCCGTGGACCGAATTGAGGACATACGGGTCACGAAAAAACGAAAGATCGTAGAGCGGGCCAAAGAACTGCTGATGGACTATTTCGAGGACATGCCCATCGACACCTCGGAATTGCTGGACCAGGTGAGAGACTCCATCCGCATCGAGAAACTGGTGGAACTGGGGGAAGAGAAACTTCCTGCAGGACCCAACGTGAAGGATTCGGATGCCGTCATCGTCGTGGAGGGCAGAGCCGATGTGATCAACCTCCTTCGCTATGGGGTCAAGAACGCGGTCGCCGTGGAAGGCACACGGGTACCCCGGACCATTATCGATCTCTGCGAGACGAAGGTGGCGACGGCGTTCCTGGATGGGGACCGGGGAGGCGAGCTGATCCTCCGGGAGCTCCTCCAGGTAGCCGACATCGATTTTGTGGCGTACTCCCCCCGCGGCAGGAATGTGGAGGAGATGTCTCGTAAAGAGATCACCAAGGCGTTGCGGAACAAGATTCCCGTGGAATTTGTACGAGAGCAGTATGCACAGCGGGAAGGAGAGAAGCTGTTCCGGGAGATACCGGCTCCGGCGCCTACTGTGCAAAGAACGGAAGAGGAGAAGATGGCTCCGGAGGAATCTGTCCCCAGCCGGACCGAGCGTCCCTCTCCTGCAACCACTCGTGCGGCTACCCTGTCCCAGCACATGCGAGAAGTGCAGGGGAAGAAGATCGCCCGCCTGCTTTCACCGGAGTTCACGGTGGTGGATGAGGTCAGGGCTGAGGATATCGAGATCGCCCTCCAGAGACCCGATGGGCATCTGTCCGGGGTGATCATCGACCGGGTCGTGGATCAGCGGCTCCTCGATTCCTTCACCGGCCGGGGCCTTGAGTTCATCGCCGCACGGGACTTCAAGGGGATCATCAAGCGGCCGGCCACGGTCAAACTCCTCCGAATCGGTTGATCTCAGACGGTTCCGGCCATCCAATGATTTTTATAACCATTGCTCCAACTTATTAGAGAAGAACGCCGATGCACAAAGAAGAACTGATATCGCTCCACCAGATGCTGGTCGAGATCAAGAATTACTTTGAAACCATCGATCCGGAACTGAAGTTCTCCCAGTATTATGCACTGAAGATCGACCCCTCGCAGGTGCATCGAAGCAAGATCGAGCATAAACATGCCATTTTTGTCCTGGGCTCCGAGCTTGCCAATGCGATGAGAGACGTCGAATTCTCTGCCTCAGGAAGGATATCTGCCCGCATGAAGGAGCTGGCAGATAAGGTACTCAAGGAGATCGAGTACACTCAGTAAGTTCCTATCGGGAGTGAGAAGAATCGCTTCCGCCAGCGTGCGGAGGGTA
>JBAIXL010000066.1:0-11470 GCA_037916685.1 Methanolinea tarda | reverse complement strand
TCTCGGAACGGGAAGAGATATCCCGTCGCATGAAGGAAATGGTCAGCCGCAGCACGGAAATGCGAAACGTAAAAAACACCCGCAGCCCCCAGAATCTGAACGTGTATCAGGAACGGGTTTCCACTCGTCTGGAGAGAGTGCCGACCAGAAATCCTCGGTCGAACGGCCGCCACCAGTAACCGGGATATTTTCCTCTCCTTTGATTCTTTTTTCAGTCTTTGAAACATTCATGGTTCACCTGCCGGGGAGTGTTATCGTATGAGTCTCCACCCGCCCAACAGGAAAAAGCCGATAATAAAGAAAAGAACTCCAAGGATGTAATTCAACAATGGAAACCAGGGGAGGAACCAGAACGAAAATCCGGTGATGAGTATGGAGATCAGCCCTAACAGGATAGCAATGATGCCCGTGAGGATGGAGACTTTCCGCTGGATCATCAGCTGTTCATGAAGGGGTACCGTTTCCATGTTCAGATATTCAATGGTTTTTTGGCGAAGCATTTAGATTTTTGGGACATCGCTGTCCCCGATTCTTGTAGAATTCTCGGGGTCCTGTTTGCGGGGACCTTCAAGTTTATGCCTGTACTCCCTGAAACTATACGTGTGTACCATCTATTTCACGAGGGCCAACAAATACACACCGCGGGCGATTGTGAATGAGGAACGATGAATGCATTATCAAATTTCTCAACAAGGAGGGGAAGGTACTGCAGGTCTTCCAGAGAGACAAAGACGGCTGGTTCCAGGTCAGTTCACGGGGAATCATCCGCAGGTGTACTGCCGAACAGACCCTGTCCCACCTGCTTCCTCCTCTCGCGGGTATCAGTCCGGCAATCGTCAGGGTGGAACGAATAGCGGCAGATAAGAAGGATTGAATGTGCTTTCCGGGAAAAGGCCTACTTGTCTGTGCAGGATGTCATGATTCTCTGTGGTTAAGGTGCCCAGATCTCCTCCCGCGATGAGTCGGAATTCTGAAAAACGGGCGAGTTGAGGGGGAAGGATTTTTCAAAGAAACAGAAGGGCACTCCTGACGCGGATTGGGATGATGACGCTCCGCCGTTAACCTTATCAGACAGGAATGCGCTAGAGGCAGCCGGGGATGAGTGGATGGAACGCGAAGAAATTCCAGACCTGGGAATACCGTTACCCGGATCCGATCCGGAGCGACGTAAACGAATTAAGGAACAAATCCGCGTCATGAAGCGGTATATATCGTATCTCTCGCTCCAGAGTATCACCCCGGAAGGATCGGAGAAGGCCAGCGAAGGGATAATGCAGAATTCCGAAATCTTGTCGTAACTCTTCGAACGGATCGCATCGATCCTAATCCCCACGCGTCTTGCACCATCATACAGGATCGATCTAACACTGATTTGAACTGTCCCAGGCGGGATGCGGAGACCATCTCTGAATGTCTCCAATAAAAGAGCGCGAAAATTTCTCTATGCCGGGTCACCTGAGGCACAGACGGCTGTTGAAAAATGCCGGCAATGTGGCGATAGAACAACGGTTCGCCGTGCTTTACAGGACTGAGCCCAGATGAAAAGATGATCCTCCTTTGTTTCCGGCATACTCTCTGCCCGCTGACAACAGATTTTCGAGGCGATCGCACGAACCCGTATCTCCCGGATATTCCTTAAGGACGTTTATTAACTTTCGTAGCATGGATCTTGTAGGGAGAAGGATCCGCCTCTTTCTGCGCTTAATCCGGAGGAGCGCGAAGTCCGAAGATCATCATGGTCATCGAACAGATTCCAAAGTTTGTGGGATTTATCTATGTGTTCATCATGGTGGGGGTCTGCGCCGCCCTCTGGCACACCGGGCGGTGGAACCGCAGGATCGGACACGCCCTTTTGTTCGTCACGCTCGGGTTGGGGTTTCTGATCCTGGGGCCCATCATGCCCTATCAGCTGCAAATGCTGGTGCTGGGGGATCTTAAGGGGCTGGGCGGCCCGATTTTCGTCGCGGTTCTGGGGCTTTTGCTGACCCTGGTTCTCACTTTTGTTTTTGGGCGTTTCTATTGCGGATATCTCTGCCCGGTGGGCGCGGCCCAGGAAGCGATCTCCCGGGTATCTCCCTACTCCGTCCGCATCACCCAAAAGAGAGTCACGGGCGGGGTGCGTCTCGGATTCATGGGAGCGTTTCTTCTGACTGCGTATATGGCCTCATTTGGCCTTCTCTATCCGTTCGGGATTCGCGATTTCTTTGTGCTCTCCCTTTCCGCAGGCTTCCTGGTCTTCGTTCTCCTGTTGCTCATCTCGGTCGTGGTATACCGGCCATTCTGCCGCGTTATCTGTCCGTATGGTGCGCTGGCCTCGATCGCCGCGATGCCGGCGATCTACAAGATCCGCCGGACAGAAACCTGCACCGAGTGTGGGAAGTGTGAACGGGCCTGTCCTACCGATGAGGCGAAATTTGACGATCTCAAGGGAGAGTGCTACCTGTGCGGGCGCTGTATCGAGGCATGCCCTAAGCCGCCGTCCCTCCGTTACGAACGAAGATAATCCGCACCACGATTGCCGGAGTGGTTCAGCAGTCATGGCTCCTTGTAACTGAAAGATATTCACAGACCTAAGAGATGACGCCCGATCGATGAGTACTTTGGGGAGTCGACGTTTGCGGGCTGCCTGACGAGAACACGACCCCCAGAAAACATCGTTTGATATCGGAATGATTCCTCGAAGCCAGGAAGAACTGGCCTGCGTGGGTGAGGGATCTCGCTTCTCGGCGAAATTTCATCTCTCCTTACCTTCGGGTAGGTCCAGTCAAACAAGAGGGATCTTTGGGGGTAATTCTCATGGATTCTATAATGGACGAGGAGAGAAGTATGTCAATAGAGACTGACTACCGTAAATGGTAGCTTGACGGGGGTGCACCCGCTCATGGACTGCCGGAGAGGGGAGATGTTCTATAATGGCCCCGTATAAAGTCCGGTTGCTTCCACGTGCATGCCAAAGATGCCCTTCCAAGGATGAGATAATTTTTTGTATTCCTTATGAATACGTATCTGTATGAAACCCACTACCCTCCGGATTCCTGACTATCTCACCGATAAACTCGATGAAACTGCCAGAAAACGGGGAATCAAGACTTCCATTCTCATCCGGGAGATCCTGATGGAATGGTTCCGTGAGAGGAAGTACAAGAAAGAAGTCATCGACACATATTACGACTGGCGGGAGATTCTTCATTCCGCCGAATTCAAAGCGGCCTGGCGCGATGCGCTCCTGGATATCATGCCTATGGTGACAGGATCCCAGAGGGAGGTGGTGATAGGAGTATTTCAGTCCTCCGAGTATCAGTATGCCGTGAAAGAGTTGATACGAGAGATCCTCACGTCGGAGGAGTACCGGGCTTCCCAGGTGGAAGCCGTGGCCCAGATCCTGTCCTCCTCGCAATTTATCGAACACGTGGCAGAGGTGGCGAACCGGATTGAGCATTAACGGGCGCAGGGCCTTATGAACTCGATTCCCTTTTTTCGTTCGCTCAGGTGAGGAAAGGGGCAGCCCGGCACTATCCTGCTCTCGGTTTTGCATCCCCAACACCGGCTTTTCGTGTCCATGTGGTACTTAGGGCAGAGTCTGCAGGAGAGCCCACAGATTCCCACCTCGGAATACCGTATTTCCACTGTTGTTCCCCCAAGCAGAGTTCTATTCACCTCCATAAGATTGCCACATCATCGGTAAGATCCCTGCAGTACCGCCACAGAGTTCCGAAAAAGTGAAGGAAGTCGCCTCTCTTGGAACGTTTGGGGATATACTAATATAAGAGGAAAGGAAAGGAGGGCCGTATCAATTGAATATCACGAGCTGAGTACCATGGAACAAGAAACAACCGAGAAAGGTTCGACAGACCACGGGGAGCACCGGTGGCGTAGAAGAGACCGCGTATACTGCCATGGATCCGGAGGCGCCCTGTATGTGCTGGGCTTTATCGGGGCCCTGGTGTATTATCTAACCACGGCCACCGGCGTTCTGGAAGGTTTCATAGGATTTCTTAAAGCACTTGTCTGGCCCGCGTTCCTGATCTATGGATTACTAAAATTCCTGGGGATGTGACGACCTTCTGCAGGAGATCCCCCTTCTTGGAACAATAGACATTCAGATCCTCTTCCCTCATTTGGAGGCCTATCTTTCCGCGATGAGGCACCTCCGCAGGTACATTCCGTCGAACGGGTAGGTGGCGCGATACACATCTTTATCATTAGGTAAAACCTAACTAATTGAGATCTTCGCATGAGAGAATACGACGAGCACCTGTTCGAACTATTCGAACGCCTGCTCCGGCTCAAGAGCGAGTGCTCCTCCCGTATCCTCTCGGAATGCGGCGTGCCGGACATCACTGTCCGGCAGATCGCGTACCTGAAAACCATCGATGAACAGGGAGACGTCACCTTCAGCCGGCTCGCCGATATCACCCAGAACTCCAAACCAACCATCACCGAAATGATCCGGAAGTTCGAGCGGATGGATTGTGTGTACCGGGAACCCAGCTCGGAGGACAGGAGAGTGCTGTATATCCGCCTGACCCGGAAGGGGCAGCGGATCGCCCGGGCGGATCACAGTTCCTTGCGCCAGGCAATCGGGGAAATGATGAAATCCTTCGATGAAGCCGAGCAGGAGATACTCATCCGCCTTGTGAAGAACGTCCGGTAATGTTTGCCGGACCGGTTACACAGGTACCAAAGTAAAAACCATGACTGGAGAACCATGCAATCAGGATTCAACGACCACGCATCACTACTAAGCGTTGTACCGCTCTATGACATTGTCCTATTTCCCGGGACCCGCACCAAGTTCCCGGTCGACCAGAATACCGGGGAGGTCCTGCGGGATTCCCAGGGTGCCTTCTGTATCGGCCTGACCGTGAAAGAAGGAGACCCATCCTCGGAGCTCACAGAAGAGATGCTGTACCGGACCGGTACCATTCTCCATATCGCGCGAGTCCAGCCGTCCGACGAGGGATTTCTCGTCATGGCCGAGGTCATGGAGCGGGTGGAGGTGACCTCCCTCCATACCATGGAATCGCAGTTCTATGCTACCTACCGGTCTGTCCCGGACATCCCGGACTTGGACGAGAGGCAGCAGCGGGAGGTTCTTGCCGAGATCAAGACCCTCGTCCATGAGATCAGCAGCAATTTCCCAGGGACCGAACAGGTCACCCAGACCCTTAACCGCATGGACTCGGTTGACCCAATCATCGGGTTTGTCATGCCGTACCTCCCGGTAGAACTGGAGAAAAAACAGGGGCTCCTGGAGACCGTCTCGGTTCGGGAACGCGCCATCGTCTTCCGCGACTTGCTCACCCGTGCTCAGGAGGACATCAACCTTCGTATCGAGATGGCGAGGAAAGTCTCCGAGCGGGTGAACAAATCCAACCGCGAGGCCATGCTGCGCGAACAGCTGCGGGTGATCCAGGAGGAGCTCAACGGAGAGGAAGGAGGAGATGCGGGATACCGGGAACGAATCGCCCGGTCTCAGATGCCCGAAGAGGTGCGCAAGAAGGCACTGGGAGAGGTGAAGAAACTGGAGAACGGGGGCAGCCAGAACCACGAGGCGGCGGTAATCCGCAACTACCTGGACCTGTTGCTTGACCTCCCCTGGGCGACGGAAGAGATAAAAAGTATCGATATCGAACATGCCCGGAAAGTGCTGGACCGCCATCACAACGGCCTTGAGAAGGTCAAGGAGCGGATCATCCAGCATCTGGCGGTGATGAAGCTGAAACACGAGAAGCAGGGCTCTATACTTCTTTTCGTGGGCCCTCCCGGCACGGGCAAGACGAGCCTGGGCCGCAGCATCGCAGAGGCCCTCGGTCGCAAGTACGTGCGGATCAGCCTCGGAGGAGTGCGGGATGAGGCAGAGATCCGTGGTCACCGTCGCACCTACGTGGGCGCACTTCCGGGAAGGATCATCCAGGGTATGCACAAAGCCGGGACCAAGAATCCGGTCTTCATCCTGGATGAAGTGGACAAGCTGGCCGTTTCCTATGCCGGAGATCCGGCGGCGGCTCTGCTGGAGGTACTGGATCCGGAACAGAATAGCACCTTCTCCGATCACTACCTGGAGGTGGCCTACGACCTCTCCGATGTGCTGTTCATCGCCACGGCCAACTCGCTGGCTACCATCCCCGCCCCGCTGCTCGACCGCATGGAACTGATCGAGATCGGTGGGTATACGACGAAAGAGAAGTTTGCCATCGCCTGCGATCACCTGATTCCAGAAGTGCTGCGGGAGCATGGCCTGGATGCGGACAGGCTACAGGTGGAGGACGAGGCCTTACGGACGATCATCTCTACCTACACCCGGGAGGCCGGAGTCCGCGGATTAAAGAAGCAGCTGGCCAAGGTGGCCCGGTACGTCTCCGAGAAGGTGGTATCGGGAACGGTGGAACTGCCCTTTGTGGTCACCCGAGAGAATCTTTCTGGGATACTGGGCAAAGAGCCGATCCGGCAGGAGGTGGTCCGTAAAGAACCCGCTCCTGGAGTGGTGACGGGTCTGGCCTGGACCCCAGTGGGAGGGGAGATCCTCTTCATCGAAGGCACCTTCATGCCCGGAACCGGGAAGCTCACCCTGACAGGCCAGCTCGGGGAGGTGATGAAAGAGTCTGCCACCATCTCACTTTCGCTGATCCGGTCACGTCTCTCTCATGTGGATATGGGTTTCAACTTCATGACCACGGACATTCATATTCACGTTCCCTCGGGAGCGACCCCGAAAGACGGGCCTTCGGCAGGGGTAACTCTCTTCACCGCGCTGGCCTCCCTGATCACCGGAAGGTCGGTCGATCCTCATCTGGCCATGACCGGGGAGATCACCCTGAGCGGGGCGGTGCTGCCGGTCGGAGGGATCAAGGAAAAGGTGCTCGCCGCCCACCGGGCCGGCATACAGAAGGTGATCCTGCCTCGGGAGAATGAGCGGGATCTACAGGACGTGCCGGTGGATGTGCGCAACGAGCTCGTCTTCGTGCCGGTGGAATCGGTCGAAGAGGTGCTGCGGGAGGCGCTGGGGATCGACCTTCCCCGACCGGTGGCTATCAGTCCCGGGAACAGTTTTGTTCCCGTCCCGAACTACTGACGAGATAGCTCCACCTTTTTTCCGTTCGATCCTCTTCACAGAGTTATCCGCGCTGAATCGGGACATCAAGGTCCCATCCTCGTACGTTCCTGGAGCGAAATCTATTAATCCAGAGCCACACTTCCTACCTTTCGGGGATGATCATGGCAAAAAAGAAGGATCTTGGAAAGGAATTCCCCGGCGTTATCGATCGCGCGTATAAAGAGGCCAAGAGGCACGCCAAAGTTGTGGACATCATGACTACCCCGGTCGAGACTATCCATGTCGATGCAAACATGCAGGAAGCGGCATCCACGATGGGAGACCGGCACATCGGCAGCCTGATTGTCGTGGCGTATGGAACTCCGATCGGTATCGTCACCGAGCGGGATCTTCTCACCCGGGTACTGGCAGAGAACCGGGATCTGACCCGTACCCTGGTCAGCGAGGTGATGTCCTACCCACTGCACAAAATCTGCCCGTCTCTGGAGATCCGGTTTGCGGCCCAGACCATGCTGCGGAAGAAAGGACGGCTTGCCGTATTCGAGTGTGGAGATCTCCAGGGGATGCTCACCGCTTCCGACCTGATCCGCAGTATGCCCGAGGCACCCGAGACGAGCCTGCGGGTCGGTGACTTCATGACCCGGGAGGTCGTGGCTGTGCCCGAGGGTACCCGGCTGGCACAGGTGACGGACCGAATGGGTAAGGAACGGATCGGGAGTGTCCTGGTCACCAGGGAAAAAAAGCCTGTGGGCATATTCACGGAACGAGACCTGCTCACCACGCTCCTAGCGAAAAAGAGACCGTTGACCATGAAGGTGGGGGAGATCGCGTCTTCACCGCTCATTACGGCACCGGCGGGGATCAGCCTGCACGAGGCTGCAAAACGAATGGCCTCGGAGCATATCCGCAGGCTTCCTCTCACGAAAGAAGGAGAGATCGTGGGGATCATCACTGCCCGTGATCTCGTGGAAGGATATGCCCAGTAATGGGGTATCCCGTCTTCTTTTATCAGGAACCTGGCAACGTACCGAATTGAGCGTTCCGCGGGACGGGCAATGCGACCGGTCCAATCCGGTTCCTATTGGGAACCCCCAACGATGAAAAAACGTTATTTATGAGGTAGCAATTTCATCAATTCATCCATTTTATCGTTAATGGCCTTTAGTTCCACCACCATCTCCTCCAGCGTATCCTCCATTCTTTTGATGCGGGATAATACCCGGACATACTGATCCTGACGCTCCAGATGCGGGTAATACATAGTAATGCCTCTGAACCGAGGGGATCCCAGTGCCTATTGAACCTTTCCATAAAACGTTAGGAGAATACAATTCGCCCACCCAGCCGATAAACGACTGGACGCATCCCGCATTATTTAGGAAAGCTGCGGTACGATTGTATTTTTTCCCTCCCGATCCGGATCCCGGATCATCAGGTGGTTATGAAAAATGCGTGTACTTCCGGGAAGCGATCATATTCCTTGATGAGTCCGATGAAGGGCAGTCTTAACGATACGATAGAACCGTACTTGGGCTAAAATCCCGTGCCAGAACCGGTTTAAGAAGTGATCAACCGTCATTTTTTCTGGAAAGGTTATACCCATGGGGTATATTTCATCCTGGAATAGGTTGATACGGTTCGGTTGTGGAACGCAGGCGAAATTTGCCTTTCCATTTTGCGAACCAGGAAGCATGGTGTTATCTAATCGAGTTGGGATTTTTCAGACGTGGGGGAGCTTTTATATATGGCCGAAACCAATTAGCATCTGCTCTCTCTGTAGGGACGGCAGGGAGTCTCGAGTGATTTAGTTCACTTCTCTTTTTAAGTCAGTGCCGGGTTCCAGAAATGGTATTGGGGATGACAATGGCAAAATTCTTCATTAACTGGAAATTGAATCCCACGTTTATCCCCGGCAGCCTCATCGAACGAATCCACTTGTGGACATCGATGATCGAGGCGATCAAGGAGGACTTAAAGATCGGCAACGTGGACTGGGGCACCTATAAAAATGCAAGTTACGGATTCTCCATCGTAGACGGAGACGAAGAGCGATTGGTAGAGTCATTAAAAAAGTGGGTTCCGTACTTCTTTTTCGATGTTAAACCCATGTCTCAATGACTCTTCACACGGTTGGGGAAGAAGGCGCCTTTACGTCAGTGTGGGCAGGGCCTTATGATGGGTCTATGGGAAGAATGATAGAACCACATGCGGAAAGGAACCCACCCGTCTCTAGCCAGGATGGAGAAATAAATTTTTGGAATCCATACTCCCGTTTTAAACAGCGTTAATTAAGTTTGCTCTTACCCATCACTTACGGTGGCGGTGTGTACGGCGTAATCGTCTTTCTTTTCTTCGACGCGGTATTGATTTATCGGGATCGGCATCTGCTTTTCCTTCTCTCGGTACTGCCTCATCTTCGCTTCGGGGATGAACTTTAACCGATCTGGATGGATCCATTCGCATTTTATCATCTTCCGGCTCCTTTGGAAGTCTCTCGATAGTCCTTATGCCATAATAATCTTACGTCGACCGGCTTATCGGACCCTTAACCAAGTTTCCGCTCATCCATGATGTTCTATTTATCCGTCTTATCCAGAAGTGCTCGGCAGTATGCGAGGAGTATTCCTATCCTTACCCACTTTCTTCCTTCCAGTGACGGAATGCAAGGGTTGTAGATAGGGTAGCAAAGAACCTCGATTCAGCGCGTTGTCGATACATCCGACAAGAAAAGGGATCGGTTGCCAGTAAAAAAGGTAAAAACAGGACCAGGATCAGAGGGCAACCCCCGCGATGGTGAGGATCATCACGATAATCACACCAGGTAATCCACCAATGGCACAGATGAGGATGGTAATCCAGTCGATGGGAAGATTGGGAGCCCCGAAAATACTCATCACGTTAAAAAAATTCAACAGAAATAACAGAATGAGTCCCACGATTGCATTGATCACCAGCGACACGAAGGTCTTGATGAAGTAGTAGATCAAGACGGCCACGATGATAGCCAGGATAATTCCGGCGATTGCTCCGAGTACCATGGCACCCTCTCGATTGTTTTGTGTATAAATACCTTTCCAGAAGCATTCGAAACAAGGAATCAATTCGATGAGGCGCCATCATGTACTCTTTGGTATCAAGGTCCGGGTGGTCGTACATATCCCGAGATGATATGCGCAAAAAAGGGATGATATTTCTCCTCGTTTGAGGAATTCTACCTTGGCCCGAAATAGCCTATTTCTCCAAGATCTGTTTTAAGGTACCGAGACTTTTCCCGAGCTCCGCACGCAGGGAGCGGATCATCAAAGGTGCCAGGAGCTGGGTCAGTCCACCAATCGTCATATCGTAGATGATAGTGACCTTTGCTCCGGTGGCAATGGATTGATAGGTATTGTGCTGTTCGACGAAGACCGATCCGGAGGTGATATTCTTCCCGAACTTACCGGGTGGTTCATACTCGGTTGCCGTTGCCGTCCAGGACATCGTCCGGCCCATCAGGCGAATGGTGCCACGGAACGTGGATCCTACGTTGATCGTCCCCGGGGATGTCTGTTCCGCTTCGGGGATAATCGACATCCACGTATACCATTTTGCCGGGTCGGTGGAATAGGCAAATGCCTTTTCCACCGGGCAATTGATATTCATGCTCGCTTCAACTCTCTTCATCAAAATCCCCCACCAGTCGATCTCGCGCCGTGACAACGGGAAGGTTTTCGTTGTCGCGACGGTCATGAATAGACAGTGAAGACTGGAAAGGGGACATCATTAATCTTACCTCGGTTCCAACCGTAATTTTACAGGACTGGGTGAGATATACCCGAATACTAGGTGTTTATCGAGAAATGAGGGAAAGCCGGACTTGCAGGTAATTATTCAGAACCCTAAAAACCGGGCATCTTTCCAGATTAGTCCATATTTTTTATCCGGATTCCTTGGGGAGGATACGGGATGAATGTTCTTCCTGTTTATTTTTTTTCCGGAGCCTTTCTGCGATCCGGCTATCTTAAATCCAGAAGCCGGTAGAAATCCTAACCTAACCGATCTTTTCGACCTGCTATCAATTACTTCTGTGGATGAAATGGTGGATGAACAAGATCTCTCCAGGACAAAGGTATCTCTTTTACCTTCGTAGGGCATCAAGAATTACCTCAATCAACCGTTCAATCTCTCGAAATTCCACGTCTTCCATCCCTTTTTTCTCGATACCATGTTCGGTGACAATGATATGGATATCCGGCCGGATCCCCGATGCTCCCAACTTCTTGGCGGCGCAACGGTCTGAACACCCGTCGATAATGACCAGGCAGTCCATGTTCTCCAGTTCTCGAAGAAGATCCATCGTCGCCTGCTTCGCGGTACAGTGACTATCAAACAGTTCGGGATTCCTTCTGACAAGAACCGAAGCGGCCTGAGTGG
>JBAIXL010000065.1:0-6060 GCA_037916685.1 Methanolinea tarda | reverse complement strand
TTGTTATGAGTCTTGCACAGGATCTGGGCTTTGAAGCGGTGGATGTTGGTTCGCTAAAAAGCGCTCGGTACCTGGAGCCCATGGCGGTTATGTTAATCAATCTGGGATTCCGGCTTCATATGGGTACGAATATCGGGTATAAACTGGTGCGGGGTTAGCCAGGACGTTTGGTTAAATTTCGCCGATGGTGGAGGATTGGCCCCTTCTCGACATTCTCAATATGGGATGATGGACACGTTCATGTCCCTGATTTTCGAGAATATTTTCATTTTTCGTCGTACAGGCCACCAGTCATAAAGAAAAGTGTTCACCGGCTGCCACATGGCCACCCATCCGATGATCAGGAGACTCGAACGTATTACCTGATTGATCACGTTGTCCGGCTGAGATGCGATCATAAGATTTGCGACCAGCGTAACAAAGAGGAAGATAAGACCGATAACGAGGGCCATTCTCCCCCCTCGGAACTTTTCCCGCAGCTCCCGCTCTGCCTGATTTAGTTTATATGCGAAGTGGTTATGAATCGCCTGTTCTAGTACCTGGGCCGCCTCTTTCTGAAGCTCTTTCTGGGGCAGATAAACCACCAGTTTCAGGGTCGTATGGGAAGGAAAATCCATCACGGCCTCGGTGATATATTCCTCCGCGTTTCGATCCAGAACCTTCTGATAGAAAGGAGATGGATCGAGAGAATCGTATATCTGCATGATTTCCTGCAGCTTTACCTCGATAAGAATGGCACCATCGACATTTTTGTAATAGTGGTAATAGGAATCCAGTTGTTCCATAAAAGAAGGTCTGGTACTATCTGTCCATCTGAGAGGGCATTAACGTATTGCTTTCGGGATGTCGGCTTTAGAATTCTTTAGAAGGGAAGTGAAGCACCAAATGTCATGTAAGGTCATGGGGAATGTGAAACCGACCTCGTTATCTGGTCGTCCTGTGTACATACGGTTTCGCGAAAATAGATCCTGGGGGCAGGTCTAACCTCCAATATTGGGGGTTCTCTGTATATTCTGTCATCGACCGCACGTTTATCTGTCGGGCATTCATTACCTAAGAATAGTTCTAAACCGAACCATCGATATGACCAGTTTGTTCCGATTTGGATCAAAGAACGGGAAAAAAAGGGGGCTCCTCGCTCTCTTTATCCTTCATTCTCTCCATCAGGCGCCTAAGTCCGGGTATGGGTTGATAAAGGAGATTACCGAAAAGACAAAAGGGCACTGGATTCCCAGTAAGGGCACCCTATATCCCCTGCTCCAGCAGATGGAAAAAGACCAGCTCATCATGGGAATGGAAGCCGGTCCTCGATCCAGAAAGAACTACGGTCTCACAGTAAAAGGGGAGGACACCTTATCACAGATCAAGAAACGGGGGCGGGAATCGCACCAGAAAATGACTCTCTACAGAGGACTGATTCACGACATCTTCCGCAGCGAAACGAACAGAGAGAGAAATCTCCTGGTCAGATTGGAAATGGTGTTGCAGGACATCCCTCCGGAGAGCAGAGATCAGGGAGAGCAAATCCTCACACAATGCCTCAACGAACTGAAAGGTCTGATCCCGTGAAGACCATTCGTGTGGACCAGCTGACCAAGCGGTTCAATGATCTCGTAGCGGTAGATCATGTGTCGTTTGAGATTGAAAAAGGAGAGATCTTTGGTCTTTTGGGTCCGAACGGGGCCGGAAAGACCACTACGCTCTCCATGTTAGCCACCATGCTGAAGCCCAGTTCAGGTTCCGCCGAAGTAAACGGAATCGATGTCCAGAAGGACGAAGACGGGGTACGGAAATCCATCGGAATCGTATTCCAGGATCAGAGCCTGGATGAAGAACTCACCGCCTGGGAGAACATGGATCTCCATGGAAGGATGTACAGAGTTCCAGGAGAGATTCGGAAGAACCGGATCACCGAACTGCTGCAGCTGGTGGGCCTGTCGGATCGCAAAGACGATATCGTCAAGACCTTCTCGGGGGGAATGCGCCGGCGTCTTGAAATTGCACGGGGTTTGCTCCATCATCCCGTGGTCCTGTTTCTGGATGAGCCTACACTGGGTCTCGATCCTCAGACCCGTAACCATCTCTGGCAGTACATTTCTGCGTTGAGCCGGGAAAAAGGGATCACTATCATCCTCACCACGCACTATATGGAGGAGGCAGATCGTCTATGCAACCGGGTCGCCATCATCGATCAGGGGAAGATCATCGCCCTGGATACCCCCGCGAATCTGAAGAACAGCATCGGAGGGGATGTGATCACCATCACCTCTCCGGACCCGGCCGCCATTATCGATGTCCTGAGCGAACCCTGGGTTTCGCACATGGAACAGCATGATGGACAGGTCACCATAAGCCTGGAAAATGCGGAGGGGCACGTGAGCGCGATTGTAACCCTGCTGAACCAGAGGCAGATCGAGATCGATACTCTCTCTATCCGCAAACCAACCCTGGAAGATGTATTCCTCTACTTCACCGGGAGAACGATCCGTGAGGAAGAGGTGGATCACCGGGAAAGGATGCGCATGTTCCAGATGCACCGGAGGCGGTAAAGAATGGATATCGTGTATGCGATCTGGCTTCGGAACATGAAACGGTATATTCGCTCCAAGAGCCGGATCATCGGCAGCATCAGCATGCCGCTTTTCTTCCTGGTCTTCCTGGGCGTGGGTCTGAATTCGGTGGTTCGGATTCCCGGGCTAGGAGAAAATTACATCTCGTTTCTGGTGCCGGGTATCGTGTCCATGAGTGTGTTATTTACCTCTATATTTTCCGGCATTCAGATCATCTGGGACAAACAATTTGGATTCCTGAAAGAGACGCTGGTCGCACCGGTTTCTCGACTCGAGATCATGTTCGGCCAGACCCTGGGCGGTGCTACTACCGCATTTATTCAAGGAATGATCATCCTGGTACTGTCCCTTGTGATCGGTCTGCAGACCGGATTCGCCGGGTTGGTCATCGCATTTGGATTCATGGCTCTGATTGGTATCTCCTTCACCGCGTTTGGTATTGCGATGGCGTCCAGAATGGAGGACATGACAGGATTTCAGCTGATCATGAACTTCGTCGTCTTTCCCATCTTCGGGCTCTCAGGGGCGTTATTTCCCATCAGCGGTCTTCCTAGCTGGATTGCTCCTATCACTCTTCTGGACCCGTTGACCTATGGCGTGGAAGGGATCCGTTTCGGACTTACGGGAGTCTCTCAGATACACCCTCTCGTGAGTGCGGTGGTGCTGGGGTCGTTTGCTCTCGGGACACTGGTCATCGGCGCATTCCTGTTCAGAAAAATTAAGATGTAACGGGTCGGGTTATCCGGATCACCATTTTATTATAAAATATGGAATGAACTACCATCTCCAAAAGATCCTATATATAGCAAGAGGGATCATGCGGATACAGATCGAGCATGGTGTGGACGGACTACCTGTACACCGCATTTAAATTTTTAATCGGCGGAGGAATGGTGGTGGGGATTACCTGGCTTGCCCGGTATGTGGACCCCCGGTACGGAGGTATCCTGGTCGCAGCCCCAATTATCACCACTATCGCCTTTCTCTTCACCTATGCCGAAAGCGGGTCAATAATCACTCACCAGCTGGTTCTGGCATCCTTTTCATTTCTCGTCCCCACTCTTGTGTTTGTATTGGCCCTGTACCTGTTGATGATCCGCTTTTCTTTCCTTACCAGCCTTATCGGGGCATATTGTATCTGGATTGGAGGAATCCTGATCCTTAATGGGATATTGGGCCGTTGAGCCCGGAGGTCTCCCCCACCTTACCTACCGCGAACATGAGACGAACGATGCAAAAAGGTCTTGATTCATTGGATACCGAATACATTATACATACTATGCAAAATCTAACTATCATACACAATAGATATAGTTTAAATAGGTTGATGCATTACCATTGATCGGGTGTACGATGGAGAACGGTCTTACCGATCTTACACAAAGGATCGACCGGATAGAGTATCAGATGCGGGAAATCATGCAGGGGATCGTGTTTCTCTATGAAAGTCTGACCATGGAATACGGTCTTCCGGAAGGTTAGGACGGCCTGATATCGTGGTCGATCGTGTGACTATCTCCATCTCTCGTGAGACTGCCGAACGGCTTCGCAGACTAGGACGATATGGAGATACCATGGACAGTATCATCCATCGTGTTCTGGATGAATATGAAACACTGGAAAAGAAACCCCAGGCCGTACAATCTCTGATCGTGGCAGTCTCCCTTCCATTGATCGCCCAGGTAATGATCTCCACCACATTCCCGTCCCTGTTTTGATAATCTTCGGGTGAAATCTTACCTTTGCTGCAGATCGCCCCGGCGCTTACTGGTATGTTGGAATGATATACCCTTAAAAAAAGGATTCAGACCGTGAGGGGTACTCCTGCCAGAGTCAGGATGATCAGAATGACCACCCCGACCAGTCCACCAATTGCACATATGAGCACCGTAATCCAGTTGATAGGGATGCTGAGTATCCCGAAAAAGCTCAGAAGAAAGAGGACGATGACACCTACGATCGCGTTGATCACGAGAGAGATAAATTTCTTGATGAAGAAGTAGATGAGAACTGCCGCCACGATGGCCAGAATAATACCGAGGATGGGCCCGATCATAGAAAAGGCTGATGTTTTATCATATTTAAGGGTGTTGAGCTGAACGGTTAACCTCTTCCGTATTCATCGGGGCATGGGGTTCCTGAAGCAGCCTTTCGCACCATTCGATACGTCGATCTGACGCATGAATCACAATAAGTGGCAGACAGAATATCGAGACCGGTAATCTGGATTCCCTGCCTCGTGATGGAGTGGGTGGGTTGTATCCGTGCCATGGACCCGACATTTTGGATCTGTTCCATCTACGGCTCTCAAAAATATACCCTCAGACCGTTCCATGGAGGAATACAGGAACAGGTATTTCACGAACCGATCGAGAATCTCAAAGAGTGCATTGTCATCCAATCAACGACGTAACTTTTATATGCCAGGATGGATACTGGGGTCTCTCGTCGAAGGAGATAGGTATGGTAAAATCCGAGTGGATTCATCCAGACCGGGTTAGATTCATACCCGCTGCAAAATTACAGTCAATTGTACCGAAGACTGCCGCTCAGGTGTCGTTAAATCTAGATCCCCTCATAAAGGAAAAAGAAGGTTATACCGGGCGCTCCATCATCGCAGAATAAGAGAGGAAAGTAATCATTGGCTCTCTCTTTCTCCTATTTTAATTGGTTTAAAATCAATAATGCTTACTTTCCACCCTTTCTAGCTTTTCGCACACAGTGATGGCTATCGTATACGACTTTTGGATTAAACGTCTCAAAATCAGATCCACAGATGGGGCATTTACGGACGTAGATCTTATGATATGACATTTTTTCTCGTTCTGACAACATAGGTTTCTCACCTGTTCTGTCTACTTATCTCTCATACTGCCTATTTATTCCCATCTTTGTATCTGAACCACGATTTCCTCTGCATCTCGGGTCACTCCATCAACATGTCCCGATCTTGTCACTGAAACAATCTGTTGATACGTGAATGCGATTACCGGTACCATATGGGAGGATCTGTGCCGTGGATGTCCCATTGAATAATAGTCTAAAGATGAAAGGAACCAGGAGGTGCCGGAACCTCCATTTCAGGCTGAATTTGTCAAATCGAGAATCGTATAGAAGATACGCGCATCTGACGTATTTGCGGGAACTCTAACCGGGTGAGGATCCCTTCGTAGCCGATCTGGTCAGGAATTTCGAATGAATCATGATAGAATTGTGTATTCCTGATTTCCGAGGATTACTCCAGTGGAGAACGCATACTTAGGGAGATAGGTTCATCACAACTGAAGGTTGGTTATAGGATCCAGGACTCGTTTACAGGCTATCGAGGTGGGTGGATTCTCAAGGATTGAGACGACAGCGCCATTTCTGCATCCCCTGTCGATGCTGAGATATGAAAATAAAACAAAATCCTTACCTAAAACTACACTATCATAGTTTTGGGGGTACCTTTTCTATGTCCGAGCAGACCTGTCTTCGATGTGGCCGCTGT
>JBAIXL010000064.1:0-7314 GCA_037916685.1 Methanolinea tarda | reverse complement strand
AGACCCTGCTTCAGTTCAGCCGGGATTATCAGAGCATGGGGGTCCAGGATCCGGAGTGGCAGCCCCTCACCGAAGTGGTCCTGCGCTCCCTTCCGCTGATCAGCTCCCCCAAACTCTCGGTCCAGCTACGCCTGGAAGGGGTGGAGATCTACGCCGACAAGCTGCTGGAAAAGGTATTCTACAACCTGCTGGATAACACCCTCCGTCACGGCGAGCATGCGACCGAGGTCCGCATCACCTTCCGGGAAGAGGGGCGGGGACTAGTGCTTCTCTATGAGGACGACGGGACGGGGATACCGGAATTTGAGAAATCCCTGATTTTCAAACGGGGATACGGGAAGAATACCGGGTTTGGTCTCTTCCTGATCCGGGAGATTCTCTCCATCACCGGGATCACCATCCAGGAGACGGGCGAGGAAGGAAAGGGAGTACGGTTCGAAATCGTCGTTCCCAAGGGTAATTACCGCGTCCGTTCTCTGGACGCGCTGCCGGTGGCAGGGCGGATTGGGGTATGATCTCCATCCTAGTCGTGGATGACGAACCCGCGTTGATGGAGATCGCGATTCATTATCTGAAAAGAGACCAGGAAGTCGAGGTGGACACCTCCCAGTCCGTTACCGGGGCGCTACAGATCCTGGAGCAGCGCCGGTATGACGCCATTGTCTCTGACTACTTTCTGCCCGACATGGATGGGATCTCCTTCCTGAAGATCCTGCGGGGACGGAAGGACGATACCCCCTTCATCATCTTTACGGGAAGGGGGCGTGAGGAGATCGCGATTGAAGCCCTGAACAGTGGGGCGGACTTCTATCTGCAGAAGGGTGGAGACCCGAAGAGCCAGTTCGCAGAACTGGCACACTTCGTTCGCCGCGCCTCCGCCCAGCGGGAATCGGAGCGACGGTTGCGGGAGAGCGAAGAGCTGTTCCGCTCGCTGGTCGCCACCATGCCGGACGCGACCCTGATCCTGGACTGGAGTGGTACCGTGCTCTTTGCCAATGAGGCGGCCTTCCAGTTGGTCGGCCTGGATCCCTCCACCCCTCTGTCTGCGGCCAATATCGTCCAGTTCGTAGCTCCCGAATTTTACGAGAGGGTTCTGGGCGATCTGGCCCTGGTACGCGACGGTACCGAACGGTTCCTGCAGGAATACCGCCTGATCACGCTGAAGGGCGAAGAGCGCTGGGTGGAGGGACTGGGAACGCGCATCCTCTTCCGGGGAGAGGAAACCGACCTGGTCTGTCTCCGGGACATCACCGAAAGAAAACACGCGGAGAACGCACTCCGCAACAGCGAGGAACGGTTCCGCGAGGTCTTCCACAACGCCAACGATGGAATTGCCCTGAATGAGCTGACCGAGGAGGGCGAGCCAGGAAGATTCATCGAGATCAACGAAACACTCTGTTCCCGGTTGCTCTATCCCCGGGAGGAACTGCTCTCCTACAATCCGTCTGATCTGGGCCTGTTCGTCGAGGGCGAAGAGCTGTCGAGGAAGATTTATCCTGCCCTGGAGATGCAACCGGTGATGTTTGAGACGTCCCTTCGGGCGAAGAACGGGTTATGGATCCCGGTGGAGGTGAATTCCCATCTGTGCATGCTGGACGGTAGAAAGAGGGTTCTGTCCGTGGTGAGGGATATCACCGAACGAAAGATCATGGAAGAGGTCGAGAAGAAAGCCTTCAGCCAGATCGAGCGGAACATCGACCAGCTAGCCATTCTCGGGGATCACATCCGCAATCCGCTGGCTGTGATCATCGGATTCGCCGACCTCATGGAATCCAGTACTGGAAAAAAGATCATCGAACAGGCCCGCATCATCGACAAGATCATCACCCAGCTGGATATGCAGTGGATTGAATCCGAGAAGGTACGGGAGTTTGTACGGCGCCATTATCGCGAAGACGCTCCGGTGGGCGAGGAATCGAATCCACCCCAGGGATTCGACACTACGGCCCGTAATTGTTCTCTTCCGTAAACCGGTTTTTATCACATCACCTGTTTTCTATCCGTCGGTTCCTGATACCAACGGACCTCGCTGGAGTATTCATAATCCCGAGGATGGGGAGCGGATTTTAATGTATTGTTGAATAATCGGGATTAATATTCCAGCGTTTGGTCGGACAGAAGGCTTGATCTACCCTCCTGTTTTTCCCAACTCTCTGCACAGGATACCCGGTTTGAGATCTATTTGACCCGCGATATAAGATAATTTTATATAATAAATTGAGTTAAAAAATTAAAATTAATAATTATATATATAATTTTGTAATTTTTATTTTATTTAAATATTATAATTTCAATTTTAGAAATAATTTTATATACATTAAGCGAATATGAGAGTATATCAACAGATTAGAATGTGATGGAAATGATCCCATACGGTGGCGAATATGCTCTGGTTCACGGATATGTTCCCGGGAACCGGAAGAAAATCCTCCTGGTCACAGGATTGCTGATGATACTCCTGCTCGGGGTTGCTCACCCGGTCCGGGCCGAGCAGATCGCGTATATCAGCCTCAGCGATCCTTCTGAGATGACCTGTGCCTCTGCCACGAACAATCCATGGAAGCTCATCATCTGTCCGGCCGATGCGACCAATTACCTTCCGGGGCAGCCGGAACGGGTGCTCAACATAACCCTGCAGCACAACAACCCAGTGCCGAGCTGCGAGAACAAGGAAATAAACCTGACCACGACCCTCGGGATATTTGTCCAGAGTGGACTTCCCTACCTAGTGGTCAAGACCAATAAAACATGCAGCTTCGATGTGAGCGTTTATTCCGTGGAAACGGGTGTGGCCGTCATTACGGCAAAGAAGACCGAGCCTCCGGGGGTCATGGTGCAGACCCAGGTCAACTGGACCGGAACCCCGGCAACCCCTTCTTTCACCCTGCAGGTTATTTCCGACCCCTTCCTCATCACGGGTGACGACGCACGGTTCGACATGGCGGTAGAGAATACCGGGAATGCCCCCCTCACCGAATTGACAGTGACGGTCGGAACAAACACCGCATTGTATCAGGGTGGGGATGACCTTGATACATTGTTTGAACCGGGAGAGACCTGGAACTATTCCTATTCTTCTCCCGTGAACGGCACCTCCACCTTTGAGGTTCGCGCCACCGCGTTCTTCCACTCGATAGAGCTGAACCAAAGCTCGTCTCTCTCCTACACCGGACTCCAGGTCGAAAAAACCATTCCGATATCGCGGTTCCGCGAGGCCTATCACGACCTTCCCTTCAATGTCACGGCCCACATGGAGAGCAGCGGAATGGACTATCCGTTCACGATCCAGGTAGACCACCCAGCAGAGGTCGTGGTTCTAAACACCACCTGGGAATTCACCGAAGAGAGCCGCGAAGTGCAGGACCCGTACGCGGGGACGTTTAGCTCTCCTGATCCGATACATACCTACCAGCCCGGGGACAATACCCCAATTGAATTCGTGAACGAGCTGGGATACCTCCCGGCCCTGGTCCAACTTGATTTGACAGAACACTCGGTAGAGATGAATCTGGATGCGGAGGAATTCCATCACACCCTCACCGCATTCGCCACCGATCAGTATGGAGAACCTCTGCCCAACCTCACGGTTACCTTTGCCGATAGAGCGACCGATAGCTCCCACACCGCCGGGAGTGTCGTCACCAATGAATCAGGAATCGCCGAGTACTCCTACTTCTCGGAGATTCCCCACCAAATTCTCATCGATGCGTTCATGGATGGCGACCATGACTCCTACTTTGACGATCAGGAGATCGGCGACTCCTGTAGGCTATCCTGGACCTACACCCCCACCCCCTACCTGCTGATTGTACAGGGCGATGCCGAGGCCACCAACTATCTGGACTACAACCAGTTCGAGCATGTCTTCACCCTCACCCTCTCCGATCAGCACGGGTTCCCTATGAACAACACCCGGGTTGATTACTTCATCGACTCTGAGAACGGCACCGATGCGACCGCGTTCGCAATAACGGGAGAGGATGGAAACGTCAGTCTTTCCGTCACCTCCCACGTGCCTGATGTCGCCCACATAACCGCAGGGGCCGGCACGGCCGCGGCCTCCATGAATAAGACCTGGGTCTATGAGGTCCCGCCCACCACGCTCACCTTCAACAAAACCGCCCGGGACGTGAACGGAGGGATGCTGGTGGTGGGTGACACGATTGAATATATCCTGAACGTGAATAATATCGGCCCCAATCCCGCACTCTTCGTGAATGTCACGGATGATCTCCCAGAGGGTGTCACCTGCCGGGATGTGGAGGGGGATCCCTCAGCCTGCAGCGATCCATATCTCTGGGACATCGGTGTGATCGATCCCGAAACCGGGATCTCCCGTTCACTGAATGTGACGATCCATACAGACGCCGCCGGAACATCGATCATCAATATGGGTACTATCAGTGGCAGAAACTTCCCGCCCGTCCCGCCTCCCCAGGTCTGTGTGGATGGGTCTCAACCGGAGGGGGATCTCTGCGAGATCACCCCGGTTCCGCGCACCTCCCTCGCGCTTGAGAAGTCTGCGATAGATGTAAATGGGGGAGTCCTTGAGACCGGGGACCTCGTGACCTACACGCTTACGGTCACCAACACCGGGCTTGCCCGTGCCTTTGATGTCGTCGTGACGGATGATCTTCCCGAATACCTCACCTGCCGGGATGTGGAGGGGGATCCTTCAGCCTGCAGCGATCCGTATCTCTGGTCCATCGGGACCCTGGAATCGGGAAGTTCCATGAGCCGTACTATCACCACATCCATCGATTCGGATGCCACCGGGCAGTCCATTCTGAACACTGGCCGGGTGAGTGGTGGGAACGTGGACCCCGTGGATCCGGCCCAGGTGTGTCCGGACGGGTCCGCGCCGGTTGAGGGAATCTGCCTAACCGCACCCGTTCCCCCGCAGGCACCATCGGCCAATCTGACCTTCACCAAAGAGGCTGAGGATGTAAACGGAGGCCTGGTGGTCACGGGAGATATTATTCAGTACACCTTTACGGTGACGAACACAGACAGTACCCCTGCCTATAACGTGATGGTGACGGATACGCTGCCGGCCCTTCTCTCCTGTCTGGACGTGGCAGGTGATCCCGCAGGCTGCGGCGCCACCATACTCTGGTATATCGGGCAGATGGAACCGGGAGAGAATGCCCATCTTACGCTGAATGCCACCCTGCTGACCGGGGCGGAGGGGAAGTCCATCGTCAACATTGGTCTGGTGAGCGGCCAGAACGTGAACTCGGTTGACCCGTCGCAGGTATGTCCGGACGGGACCCCGCCGGTGGAGGGGATCTGTCCTCCGGTGGTGCCTGAGATCCCCGCAGGTGAGCCCTCTGCTGAAGATCTGATACACACCAGCTCGAGCAGAGGATCATCCGGCAGTTACGCGATCATTCCACCGATATCGGTGGTGATCTCGGTCAGCTGCGGCGAAGAAGAGCATTATCTGAAAGGCGTCGGTTGTATCCACTGCGGAGAGAATGAGACGTTCGTACAAGACATTGGCTGTGTGAAGAATGAGACTCCTCTCCTCATCGGCGAGCCTCCCGTTCAGTCCGCCAACCCCATCCTGGGGGTGCTCATAGGATTCGTCACCAACCCGCTACTGTTACTCGCTCTGTTGGTCCTTCTTGCGGCACTGGCCGCATACTTGTGGTGGTGGCGGCAGAAGGAACTGCCCGGGCCTCAGGGTGAGGGAGGAATCGCGGGAGTCGCTGCTGCGGAGGCGGCCTTTGCCTCCATTATCCGCGTGATCAATAATATCGACGGACAACTGGCCGCACTGGAACGGGGACTCCGCACCCAGGGACCTCTCTCTTCCCTGGAAGCGGCCCGAGTGGCGGAGAGCTTCTTCTATACCTCGCAGATCGCCGAAGGGGTCCTCAAGGACCCGGAGATCCGGCAATACCTGAGCGCTCAGCAGGTCGCTCATCTGCAGACTCAGCTGGAACTTTCGGTCCAGAAGATGCACTTCCTGTCCCGCCAGTACGAACCTCTACTGAACGCGGTCCAGATGCAATACGTGCAGGCCCAGGTCTGAATATTCTTTTTTTAAGAGATGTCTGACACGCTTCGGGGACGACCCTTTGAGTCCGAAACCATCTCCGATCTCGGGAAAAAATGAGAGTTCAGTGTTCTATTCCGAGATCGGGATCTGCTTCTCCATGACCGTCTTCTTCTGCAACCGGATCTCGAGGACCCCGTTATTAAACGTCGCCCGTGCCCCGGAGTCAGTGGTAACTGCCGGAAGAACCACGCGGCGGCGCATGCTCCCGAATAACCGCTCCCGTACGTAGTATCCTCCCTCCTCGGTCCCCTTCGTCTCTTTGTCTCGTTTCGAGAGGATTTCTAAGGTACAGGAATCCAGCAGCGAGACCTGAATATCTTCTTTCTGCACCCCCGGAAGGTCGGCGACCACGATCACCTCGCGTTCCTGCTCCCGGACATCGACTGAAAACTCTCCTCTTAACGCCGGCATCAACCGGCCGGGAAACCTTGGAATGGAGATAGATTTCTCTGGTTCCAAGCGATCCATCATGGCGGTGAAGCGGCGTTCCATATCTTCGAGGAGATAATCAAAATCTCTTACTAACGAATCGAAAAGATATCTTCGGGCCGTCATTGAGATCTCCGGTCGTTCTGCGGTTGACCGGTGTTTGATCCGCCTAGCAGATAAACCATGTGAACAGCGATGGAGGATCAGACGATATGTTGAGATTCTTTAAATATCACGGTGGGGCGGAAGCGGCGACGTACCATGTCTGATTGGTACGGCAGATGCCCGGTCCGTGAGGCTATATGAATGGGATTTTTATATTTTGTGGAGTACTCTATCCATCGCCCAGGGGGCCCGCCTCAATCTGGTCGCGAGGGATACATCGAATGAAGAAGGTCCTGATCAACATCCGCAACGAAGAATATCCGAAGATAGAGCCCCTGATCGAGAAGCTGCACTTCAACCGGGCCTACAAAGAGAACATCATGGAGATAAGCCTATATCTCCCGGAGGCCGAACTCGACAAATTCATCAACGATATCCAGAACGCCATGGACCTTCGGTACAAGGATAATCTAATCGAAGTATCGTCTCCCCAGTTTGTGATCTCTCCGTACCTGAAACGTGAAGAGGAGAAGATAGAGAAGCCGCAGAAACCTCCTATCGAGGAACTGGTCGCTTCTACTGAAAAATATATCAAATTCGAATGGGGGAGCCCGGCCATTACCACCATTGCCGGTCTCGTGGCCCTCACCGGTCTGTTTCTGAACAATTCGGCGATCATCATCGGAGCGATGATCCTTTCCCCGATTCTGGGGCCC
>JBAIXL010000063.1:0-1656 GCA_037916685.1 Methanolinea tarda | reverse complement strand
GTTTTCTCGTGGTCTAATCTTCGATTGCTGTCGCCTGGTTCTTTACCATTCGGAAATGAGTATTGCCGCTTTTTGATCCGGCGAGTCCAAGAAGGAGCAGGACCTATGGCGCATAATACGGGAATGAGCCCTTTCGATATTGATAGCGAAGGATCCTTCTTTTTGAATCCCTGTCCCGGTGATTCTTCATTACCAGAGAAAGATCGATATATGCTCGAATAATACTTCCATTAAAAACAGGATTGCACCATGCATACTGGTGAGGTTTGCTTTATGGATAGCAGAACATCCCATGCGATCCGGATATCGTGAATACGAGTGGATCACTTGGAAGAGTGTCGATGAATCCCGGGGAATTCTGCAAAGGGCCGCAATTCCTACTGTGTGGGATTTGGCCTTTTTGATATCGGAACCTTTATAGGGAGCAGAATGGAGGTAGGCGAATATGCAGCGTGTGGACGATACCAAGGAAAACCGTCAGGAGTGCCTTTGTCCGCAGTGTCCTTCGTATTCTCATTACTGCCGGGGAGAACGCCTCTATTGTGCCATCGGAAGTTCTTCCTGTGAGATCCATGCCCATGGATGTTTGTGCCCCGAATGTCCCGTATACGAACAGTACCATCTGACCCTGAACTATTTCTGCGACAAGGAGTTCCTTCGGCAGGATCGCGTGCGCATGAGAAAACAGAAGCCCCATGAGGATTGTGATCGCTACCGTAGGATATTTGACATCAAAGAGGTCGCTGCCACCGGTGAAAGTATCGTCCGAGCCATGGGGTCAATAAAAAAGATGCCCTTCTCCTTTGACGATCTGCAATTTTTACCGGCCCAGGTGTGGAGAATACCGGTGAACAAGGAAGAGCCGGTCAATACGGAGATCGTTCTGGGTCCGGAAGCCGAAAAGCCTCTGAAAGCCCCGGTTCCGATCCTGGTCTCGGGATTAAGTTTTGGGGCTGTCTCCCGGAATGTCCGTGTCTGTATCGCCGGGGCTGCAGGGGCGGATCGATTTCTGTTTAATTCAGGGGAGGGAGGTGTGCTGGACGAGGAGCTCCTGTCATCAGATCGTCTAATCGTCCAGTACTCTACGGGCCGGTTTGGAATCACGGACAATCTTCTTCGCAAGGGAGCGGCCGTGGAGATACGGTTCGGTCAAGGGGCATATCCCGGAAAAGGAAGTCTGCTCCCTGCGGCAAAGATGACGGAGGAGGTGGCCAGGATCCGGGGACTGAAGAAAGGGGAAGACGCCTATTCTCCCGCGCATCATTCCGATATGATCACCCCGGGCCAGATACGGGATAAAGTGGAATGGCTGAAACAACTGACGGGAGGAGTACCGGTGGGTGCAAAGATCGGGTGCGGTAATGTGGAAAAAGATCTTGAAATGCTGGTAGAGGCCGAGGTGGATTTCATTGCCATAGATGGGTTTGGCGGAGGCACCGGGGCCACGAACTATTATGTACGGGAAAATGTCGGGATTCCCCTTATCGCGGCCCTCCCCCGGGCAGTGCGCTATCTGGAGCGACAGGGGGTGCGAAACAAGATTACCCTGATCGCAGACGGGAATCTGAGGACTTCGGCGGATTACGCAAAATGCATCGCACTCGGCGCAGATGCGGTGTACACCGGGACCGCGGCTCTGATCGCGATCAATTGTGA
>JBAIXL010000062.1:0-8382 GCA_037916685.1 Methanolinea tarda | reverse complement strand
AACGTATTTGTTTACTGATGGGGCAACGGAACATCCTGTCCCATGGTCAATTTCCGGTGGCAGGTGGGACATTCGGTTATTCCATTTTGAATAGAAGTGGAGAAGGATCGTTTACAATGGGGACAGGTATAGGATTTTAATTTACCCAGGATAAAAATCGACATGCCAATAACTTTGGTTGTAGAACACGTTATATCTTTGCCGGTAGATAAAAACCAGGGTCTCCCGGATACTATCAGATTCTCCGGTTCGGGATACCGAGGGCTATTTACTCCTGGAATGGGAATTTTATTACTGAAAAGGGAATTCCTACATGTCCCACAGTGATGATTCACCCCCTGCTCCGGACATCCTGCCGTCACCATCCTGTCTTGATGGGCGGTACAGGAAAAACATTAGTCCGGGGATGGTTGTCCATATCGTTCAGAAACAGGACCAGAAAACCGGCAAGACGAGTAGTGGAACGATTCAGGAGATATTGACCCATTCCTCCTACCATCCCCACGGGATCAAAGTTCGCCTGCGTGACGGACGAGTGGGACGGGTACAATAGCCGCATAGGGATCTCCAAAAGGTTCTGCCGAAATTGGAGCAGCAGGGATTGAATGGTGCGACACGTAGTACCCTACTAGACCCTAGTTGAGCCACGTGCGACATATTGGTCCCCACTACCAGAGATTTATCGGATTATTCCACCCTTTTCAACCCACCAATCGTATTCGTGAGCCCAGCGTGTCTTGTTATATTTAACCAGCCCGCAAAAATACTCCCGCCTTTTGCGGTGAATTTCGTCCTGCTCCGGATACCGGTGTTCTCCCCGTATGGACTCTGCGAGTAATTTTCCCAGGGCAACGGAGTCCTGCTCTGCTTTAACGATCGCCGAGAGATCCCTCCCGATTGCGACTCCCACACCACCCACAACGGTCGCCCCCAACGTGGTTAGGACATGATTCATGTACTCGACCACGTCATCCTGGCCGCTACCCCCCGCAGTACAGACTGAACAGGCGTACTTGCCGCTGAGCATCTGGCAATGGATGGCGTCTGCCATCCGATCGAACGCAGCTTTTAATGGTGCCGTGACGGAATCGATGTAATTGGGTGAGCCCAAAACGATACCATCCGCCTCAAGCATCTGCGCGAAAAATTCGGGGAAATCGTCGATACACGTGCACTCTCCGGTCGCATAACAGGTCCCACATGCGGTGCAATACTCGATATGGAGGGAGTAGAGATCCACTATTTCTGTTTCTGCGCCTTCCCGCTGTGCCCCTTCCAGCACCGCTTTGACCAATCGAAGCGTCTGACTTTCTTGTCCTTTTGGACTCGCATTGATACCAAGAACCTTCATAGGTTTACTCCTGACCGGATTGGATATCCGAGGCCGATAAGGGTATCGGTGTCTTTAACTTCCCGAAGATCTTCCGGTACACGACGGAAGGATTGATTCCCCCGCGATCACCGCAACGATGGGTCTTTCGTGTACCGGCCATGTCACAGCCCCCGAGGCGGCCTATCCCAAGGGGTTGAGGGATGCACCCATCCTATGGAAAGATCAGATCCCATCATAGGGTGTACCATGGTCAGAGTGAGGATGATTGGCGGCCCGACTGCACCTTAGATACTAATGGTCTATCGCTTCTGGACCGAGCCCTGCCTAAATTCCCTCAGAGGCGTAAAGAGTATAATTGCATATTACCTCACAAAATACATCTCCGAGCAAGTTATGCCAGAGGCAGGAAACGGAACCGGTCAAGCAGGAACTCACGGTATATTTGAAAATACTCTGTTTCTTCATACCCGATTTTTTGTATGGGAATCTGGTCGAAACTGTGAATCTCCGCACCGGGGCATGCCATGAGGATAGGAGAATGAGTCGCGATGATGAACTGTACATCCCCCCGAGGAGCTAATTGATAGAGTAATTGCACGAGTTCCAGCTGCTTTTTCGGAGATAGGGCATTTTCTGGTTCATCCAGCAGATAAAGGCCCGGTAACAGAAATCTGTTTCGGAAATAGGCCATGTGGGATTGCCCATGGGACTTTTCCACGAGAGATTCGTTTCCGAAATAGGCAAGCGCACCGGGATCCACCGCGGACCATTCATCAAGTATCTGAGCGAAGTAACGAAAGATCTCTGAGGCAAAGAATCCCCCAGGAACTTTTTCCGCACGCCATTTGATCTCCAGACACCGATGCAGATCCCCTTCATGAGGGTTATGATGATATCTCCCCCTTTCTTCGTCTTGCCAGATATGGATGGAACAGGCTCGTGCAATGGCACGGAGCAGGGTGGATTTCCCTGTACCATTCTCACCGACAAAGAAAGTCACCGGAGTATCGAGCAGCAGTTCGGACGTCTCCTGGAATACCGGAAGATTAAAGGGATACTGATCACGGGTGGGAAACCGATCCCGCTGGATCCGGATTCGGGAGACATACATAATATTGTACATTAATGTACTTCTATGTATAAATTTGTGCGGTTGGAACACGATGCCATCGGTTGTTCTCGATAGCGGAATGAAATACCCCGATTTTCATATTCTACCCTTCAGCACCCGGTGATAATGCTTCCCAATGCTGAGGTCCTTCTCTAATTCCGAAAGGGGGTAATCCCCTTCGGGCAGATACATCTTGACCTGTGCCGCCGATCAGAATACTCCCTCATTCGTTTCCACCCTATACCCTCCTGAAACCGAAACGTCCAGCCCATATTCACGAAAACCTATTCGCCGGCTGAATTATCGGCAATCCCGTGATTCAGGATATCGGATACCCTATTTCAGTCCTTTCATCAACCTGGCATTCCCACCTGAAGTTCGACCGAAGCGTAATAAGGCGGGTACCAGAGGGTTTGACCGGTACGGAGAGGATCATACAGAATTACCGCGGTGGAATTTTTTTCAACCACCCACATATAGGAAAAATAATTCAGTCGGCGTACCTCGGGAACGTGCATATAGGGGGCCGCTTCATCAGGACTGATATTCTGATATTTTTCAAAGATCGTCGTATTGCTGATGCCGGAGAATATGCCATACTCCCCAACCTGATAGGCAGTGTCATTTTCTTCGATGATCAGCCAGGAGAACGGGTTCAGGGTGGGAATAGACCTTCCTGTTGAGGTAGTCGATACGTACAGCTTCATTCCCGCGCTGAACAGGAGTACCACCAGGAACAGGGTCGTGTATATTTTCACGTGCCGTGGCGTAATCCTGCCCCTCAGGAAGAAGATCGTAAAAACCAGGCTCATCGCCAGCAGGATCCCACTCGATCCCGAAAGTATTCCAAGAGTAACTTTTTGAGCTGAAACCGGATAGAGCAGAGGAAGACCGGGGGAGGCACAGCAGTCCAGGAGTGTATGCAGGTATGCCCCGGCCAGGACCGGGATAAGCGCCCAGGAACTTTTCATGATGTTCTCTCCCATCTGCGGAAACCGAGGTAAAATCCTGTCTTGCATAAAAGGTCCGGTCAGGAATTTTCTGATGCCCATGAAGGCAAAAACCGAGACCACCATCGCCCCGATCAGCGTGTGGGTGATTCCCCCGTGAGTGAAGATGAACAGGGAGGGAAATGGGTCGGAGAGAGGAAAAAGAATAACGTCGATGTCCAGAATAACACTCCCCAGCACACCCCAAAAGATCCGATCATACATCCCTGCGGTATACAAAATGATCCCAATCGACAGGGCATGAGAGAGGGAATCCACGAAAAGGTAGCGGCGGGCGGATACAAAAACCCTGTCATCCTGTCAATGACCCATCACCGTATTTCCTTCACCAGCGGAATCATTATCACCCGAAACCATCTCAATCACCTCGTATGGCAGAGCATTGGAAATCGTTAGGGGAGCAATTTACCCGGGCATTTCACCTCCGAACCCGTCCACTCGCGGTATATGGATCAGACGATATTCCCACGGGTGTCGTTCATCTTTCCACGGTAAACCGCTGTCTGGCAGTGACCCTGTTACAGATGAGCAGAGGGGGAGAGCCAGAAGCGATCTACATCAGCGCAGAAGAACCGGAAGGGTGCTGTCCGGGCGGACTCGCCCATATGGGCTTCACCTCCCGACCTGAGTCAATACAATATTTTGTTTCCACCGGAAGACCGGATGTCTATGGGGGGGCCGCAGAGTATCTGAAGGCCGGTCCAAACCTGGTCTCAGCCAGCTTCCGGGCGATAGGTCGAGTAACACCTTTGGCGGCACACCTCATCGTCCGCACATGTGAATCGGTTCCCGAACCAGATCCCGGCATCCGATCCCTCTGCTTCTTCGGAGATGCAGAACAGATCAGAAATCTCGCTGCCCTCGTGCATTTCGATCGGGAGGATCCGTTCTATCCGGTGATTGTCCCCTGGGGGCCCTCGTGTGCGACTCTTATCTCCTACCCGGCGGGACTGGCGGAGCGCGCACCCAAAGATACTGCATTTATGGGTCCCCAGGACCCGACCCAGAACCGCTCGCTTCCTCCCGATACAATGGCACTGGGTGTTCCCGCGGAGATGGCTGTACGGATGGCAGGGAACCTGGATCGATCGTTTGTGGTAAAGAGGCCCTCCATCGCCTTCCCGGACCATTCAGGATTGAGTAAATCAGGTTAAACAGACGTCTCTGCCCGAACCCAGGTCTCGAAAATGGGTTTCTAGTATTTGCCGTACCGGTTCTGACCTAGGGATTTCATAAGTATCTATGGTGGATCCGGGTTCAGGTGTCATCGTACGGTACCACAGGATTAATATCCGTCCTACCTGGAACATCTGATGTGGTTGTCCGCAGATCCCGCACGATTCGCATTCCCCCTGAGATTGCCCAAAGACTGGAGAATCTCAAGGGTGATGAGGAGAGCTATGAACGGGTACTGGAGCGCATCCTGGAACATTACGAAAGCTGCCCAAGAGAGCGATGCCCCAGAAAAGGATAACGAAAGTAGAGCACTCTTCTACCCGGGCCGGCGATGCCCATCTCCTACTTGGATAGTTCACGCTCCAGGAATTTCTTAAGGGCAACCGCATTGTTGTGTTGCTCATCATGCGCCGCGTACACGAATGTTACGGTTCCTTTCTCCCGAATGATGTCCTCCAGCGTCTTCACCACTTCAGGCTTCTTCCGGATCTCTTCGAAATACCGTTCCTGGAACTCGTCCCATTTTTCCGGTTCATGACCGAACCACTTCCGTAGATCGGGACTGGCGCCCGCGTCCTTCACCCAGAGATCGATTTGTGCCTTTTCCTTGGAAATTCCTCTGGGCCAGAGCCGCTCGACAAGGACCCTAAATCCATCTTCTTTCGAAGGAGGTTCATACGCTCTCTTTAATTTGATTGTCATACAATTCGGGTGCCCTTACACCGCAGATCATGATTAATGTATTCCTGGTTCCTTGCGGAGGATCTTTAGCGAACTTAGGATCCTATAAAAAAAATATCTCTTTCCGTTATACGGCCCGGCTTCCCTCAGGTGTCGTGTTTCGTCTGGAATCATTCCTCCGAAGAATGACTTTCCTGATTCCAAGAAGGCTGATAATGCCTACCATCACCGCTGCCACAAGAAGAATCATTTCCGGTGGGACTCCCTGGAGTCGGATGGCCTGGTTTAATACCGGAATATAGACCGCGGCGAATAGGAAGGCAATTGCCGCCATCGCCCATAAATTAATCACCCGGTTCGTGAAGAAACCGACGGTGTGCAAGGGGCTCCGATCTGTTCGCGACGCGTATGCTAGAGCGATATGTCCGAAAATCCATGCGGAAAATGCGTAGGTCTGAACCTGCCGAGGATCTGCAGCATACCGAAGAGAGGCAAAATACACGATCATCACCGCAGCGAACAGGAAAAGTCCGTTGGTGACGATATCCCTCAAAACCTGGAGGGTCAGAACTCCTTCTCTGGGGTTTCGTGGAGGCCTGCGGTAGAGATCTCCCTCCGGAGGTTCCGCTACGAACCCCGCTGATGCTCCCAGATCCATAAACAGCTCGAGGATGATGATCTGAATGGGGGCGAAGGGTAATTCGATTCCCACAAAGACCGGGAGTAAAAAGATCAGAATCAGGGCGAATTTGATGGATAAATAATAACGTATCCCCTTGCGGAGATTATCGGCAAACTTCCTACCCTCGAAGATGCCGTTCGTGATGGTGATATAATTGTCATCTGCCAGCACCACATTTGCTGCATCCTTGGCAACATCCGTTCCACGGATCCCCATCGCGATCCCGATATCGGCACCCCGGAGTGCAAGAGCGTCATTAATACCGTCCCCCGTCACTGCGACCACCTCATCATCCTTCTGCAAAGCTTGAACGATCCGGAACTTATTCTCCGGGGTGGTCCGGGCGAAAACCGAGACCTCGTGGAGTGCAGATCGAAGATCCTCCTCCCCCATCTGGTCCAGATCCGTGCCCGTGAGCAGACGCCCACCTTCCTGCAAGATACCCACCTTTTCGGCGATGGTGCGGGCGGTGCCGGGATGATCCCCGGTCACCATGATGGTCCGGATTCCTGCCGTCTGTGTGCGGGTAACTGTCTCCCGTACCCCCTTCCGGGGGGGATCCTCAAAGCTGATGAGTCCCACCAGCTGGAGATTTTTCTCCAGGGCGCTGAGACTTTGTTCCTGTTCTTCCGGGGGAATCGTGCGGCGCGCAACTCCTATCACGCGTCTCCCCAGCTCTGTCTGTTGTGTCAGGATCGCTTCCATCGTTGGCGGGACTTCCCTGCAGAGCGAGAAGATCTCTTCAGGAGCCCCGCTGATAAAGAGAACGATCTTCCCGTCCATCCTTCGCAATATCGACCGGCTTTTCCTTCCCCCGCCGATTTCCCGTTCCCGAAGGATCTCTCCTTCTGTGGATTCCTGACCAGAGCGGCCGGCACGTTCCCGGATCGCTCGGTCGATGGGAGATACCGCGTACGGGGGAATTGCCGATAACGCGGTAGCCAGGATATCCGGGGCATCTGGAGGGAACATGGCGGCAATCTGCATCCTGCTCTCGGTGATTGTTCCCGTTTTATCGGTAACGATTACCGTGGTGGTTCCGAGAGCCTCGGCTGCCTGTAACTGTTTCACCAGAAAATTCTTTTTGGACAATTGATAGGCGCCCAGACCCAGAACCATAGTAATGATGATGGGAAGCTCTTCCGGTATGGTGGCAAACGCAAGGGAGAGTCCAGTGAGAATCATTGTCCGCAGATCGTTACCCCTCAGGATTCCCACCACGGTAATGAGAATGGTGAAGAATGAGGCAAGATATACCAGTTTCCCAGCCAGGGATTTCATCTCTAGTTGCAGCCTTGTCTTAGGAGGGCGTATATTCCAGGCAGTGTTAGCAAGTCTGCCCAGGCGAGTATCTTTTCCGGTGGTGGTTACCTCGGCCTCCCCTTCACCCGTAGCCACCACCGTGCCGGCAGCGATCTCATCACCGGGTCCTTTTCCCACCGGAAAAGACTCACCGCTAAGGGCGGATTCGTCGATCTGAAGATCGATGGATTGAAGAATCCGTGCGTCTGCTGCCACCTTGGTTCCCGCGGTGAGTATCAGGAGATCGCCGGGAACCACCGTGAGTGAATCGATCTCTGTGATCTCACCGCCCCGCATCACCCTGGCTTTGGGGGCCGCAATCTCGGCCAGTGCAGCAATCGCTTTCTTGGCTCGATATTCATTGTTCACTTCTACGGCGACCAGAAGGATGATGACGACAATAATCGTGATCGCGTCAAAAAGCTCTCCGGAAATGCTGTATACCACTCCGATGAACAGCAGGAGAAGAATCATGGGCTCCGTGATTTCATGGCGGGCGATCCCGAGAAAACTGATCTCCTGGCGCTGGTAGATCTCGTTTTCTCCAAAGGTATCCAGCCTCGCTTTCGCTTCCTCGGGTGAAAGTCCTTTCATATGATCGGTCATAGCCATCGTATTCGCAGATGCTTCACGTTGTGATCGAATTGATCTGCTTTCCTATAAAGGTGAAAGATATCCCTTAGGCCAGGAGTACCCCACCTATCTGGATATGGAGTCCTTTGAAGACCCCATTCCACAAAAATTTCCGGTCCGAAAAGGATTCGGGGGATCGTGTGGCAGAATTCCCACGTTCCCGGAATAAGAAGGAGAGAATATGGTGCGAAGATATCGATCCAAGAATATCCCATGCTGCGAGATGATTTCCGTGTTCAGGACCGTTGCACCCTCCCTCTTGCCATCGAAGGATAGATTCCCAGGAAACAGATGATGGCGAAAAGTAAGAATCCGAACTTCATACTGGAAAGAAAAGCCGGATAGAATTGGGGGGTGATCTCCACCCGGCCAATAACGAGGGCGAAGATCATGATTGCGATGCCCATGGATAACATCTGCCCCACCAGCCGCATGGTTCCCAGAGTTCCCGAGG
>JBAIXL010000061.1:0-3401 GCA_037916685.1 Methanolinea tarda | reverse complement strand
CGAGAAGGGATTCCAGAAAATCGTGTATGCCGGTGATCATGACGGCGACATCTTTGTTGCAATTGCTCATAGTGAGACAAATTATCGTGTACATGCGGTGAAAGGAGACAACACACGTAATATCGGGATCCGATGTCAGACCCGGGCACGAAAATTTGCACAGGGGTTACGGGAACAGATGAGCAGCGTAAAGGAACGCTTTAACAAATGAACGGGCCGGCGTCCCGCCGCAAAGTATATCTCACTCGCTAACTTCAAGGTGTCACATGACTCCCGTGCGGACGCTCTTCGCTATAATTTTTCTGGTCTGGGCCGGGGTGATGGTCCTTGGATGTGTAAACTCACCGATGTCCAATCCCCAGCCGCCGATGATGTATGAGACGACTCCCATACCTTCGATCACCACCTTTCCGCCTCTTCCGCCGGGAGTGCCGGAGAATATCAGTTCCAACTGGGCGGGATACGTGGTGGAGACGAATTTTGCCTCACCTCGGGAGGGATCGATCGAGGCCGTGGAAGCCGTCTGGAATATACCGGCCGTGGACTGCACCGGTACCCAGGCGGCAGATTACTCCTCCTCATTCTGGGTGGGTATCGATGGCTACGATTCTTCCAGCGTCGAACAGATCGGAACCGATTCCGACTGTGTTCAGGGAAGCCCCACCTATTACGCATGGTATGAAATGTATCCCAAAGACAGTGTCACCCTCGACCTGGCTCTGAATCCAGGAGATGAGGTGCTCGCGAAGGTGACCTATCTGGGCAACCAGGAGTTTCAGCTCTCCCTGACGGATAAAACCAGCAACCAGACCGTATCCATAACCGAGACCAGCACCGTTGCGATGAGGAGTTCAGCCGAATGGATCGCAGAGGCACCGGTCTACCAGCACCGTATTCTGCCCCTTTCCGACTTTGGTCCCGTAGATTTTCTCAACATCTCGGTGACGGTAAATGGCAAAACCGGCTCCATCCTGAGCGACCAGTGGGAGTACCGTTCCATCGTCATGGAGACGCCGGATCGAATCATCAAGGCCACTCCCTCCGAACTAGTAAATGGCGACCGTTTTTCGGTAGTATGGGAGCATCCGTGATCTCGGGGGCGGCAGGTCAAAAAATTCGGTGTGATGCACGTGGACGAAGTGCCGCAGTTCGGTGCACCGTGAATAGTTGCGGAGCCCTCAAGACGGTCTGCCCAGAACTCAAAAAACATGTGAAGAGTGAGGGTTAGTAGTCCATAAGGCTGAAACATCTCTCCAAAAAGGGGTACGATGGGTTTCAACCACATCCTATCCCGGCATCCCCGGCTTCCAGACCCCGATAGGATTTCCTTCACTATCGATGATGATGGCAATCCTGCCCACGTTCGGTATATCGGTGGGGGGTCGTATGACCTTGCCCCCATTTTTCTCCACTTTTCTCACTGTCGCATCGACATCTTCGACCATGGCATAGACCCGGATTCCCGATTCTGCCTCAACACGTTTGTACATTCCCCCCATGCCCAGGGTTCCCTCCATGGGTTCTCCTGTAGAGATATCATAGTACTCCATCGTCATCCCCGGAGTCTTGGTCGGTTCGATCTTCCATCCGAGAACAGCTTGGTAGAACTTGGTTGCGCGCCGGACATCATCGACCGGTACTTCAAAGTACGCCAGATTCGTCATGCCCGATGCAATGAATGATAGGAATGATAAACCTTACGCCGCCCTGCCTTTTCTCTTGCACCGCACACGATTCCGGTCACTCACTCAAACCCGGTCATTCGATCCTATCGACAAACCCCGTGTGGGAGCCGAATCCCCTTTTCCGCAATCGAAGAATCACTGAACATTTGGTGCCAATACGAAGAAGCAACTACACCATCGGAAGATCGAATGGGAGGATCTCCTGTGGACTTCTATGGCGGGACTCCCGGTGGATTCTTGTTTGGTATCGTCGAACGTAGGACACTGCTTCTCATTTCTCATCCGCAAATTCCCGGCAGGCGATGAGTGCGAGAAATGGCAGGAGCAGGATCCAATAATGGAGGTACTGCCGGATGAGCAGGGTTCCCGCGAAGACAATCGCGAATGCAACCATGGTCCCTTCAAATCGAGATCGAATGCCCCGGCGAATGAGACTGGACAGCGCGAAGATCACGGCGGGCAGGACAAACCCGATGCTCGCGATGATATTGATAGCGAATGCCAACATCGTATCCGCATGGTAGTTTGGGATTTCCGCAATGGTTGATCCCCCGATGTAGGCAGGCCCGATTCCAAATGTCCAGTGAAGAGCCTCAATGGTGACGAGAGGACCATAGATCAGATAGAGAAGGAGGAACGGAAGGGCTCCGGCAACCAGGAGTGCACCGAGGAAGGAAGCATACCGTTTATTGCCCTGTTTATATATCAGGTAGAGAAGCGGGATCGCTCCGAGGAGGGCATACTGTTTGAATCCAAATGCCAGACCGACCAACGCGCCTCCCGCCAGATACTGTGTATTCCGCACGAACAGAAGAGCCAGCAAAAGAAAGAGCACCACGAACTGCTCGGAGAAGAGAAAGTATCCCTGCACGAATATGGCTGCAACGAGATAGAAGGCACCGGCGGACAATCCCGCAACATTCCCGTATTCTTCGCGCCCGATATACCAGATCAGGAGTGCAGACAGGAGATTGATCCCCGCCATGAGCGGGATATCCAGGCCCCCGCCCGGGGCGATCAGGTCCATAAGCCCAATAACGAAGTAGATAAGTGGGGGTTTCGGATCCACGAAATCCACGTAGGGGAGAAGACCGGAGATGATGGCGGCGGCCATGGCATGGAATCGTTGCCCGTCCACTCCCGCGAGGCCGTCCTGCGAAAGCCCCTCCATGGCCAGAGCGATCCCCACCGCGATCACGAGAAATATTAAAAACGCAAGCCCTGCCTGACGATATTTCTCAGTAATATGGATCATGGTAGCTCAATTTTTTTTAACAGAGTGAACCGTTTTGGATAGTACCGGGTGTATGTGCCATGGAATCAACCTATCTTCACGAGTGCCCGGGACGCGATGCTCTCGTTTGGGACCCGGTACCAACCGTATCTCCTGCTCTACACAAATCTTGCCGGTCCAATTGTATTCTAAAGGAATATCAATGCATTTGCTGTATGCCTGAAATAAAAAATGGTGTGTTTTCCTAGATTTAACCAAATTCTAAAAAAGGAAATTTGATATACTGTACACACAGAAACCAACGGTAATCAACGAGGGCGGTGAAGGAGGAACGATCGCTGAGGCTAAGACCATCCTATTTTGACTACGGTGGAGAGGTAGATGTCTGTGTTACCTACCGGTCCGACGACAAGCCCTGTCGCCTCTCTATACGGCGCACCGTAGATTTCTATGAGCTGTACGCGCGCTCCTATGTTCCCTCA
>JBAIXL010000060.1:0-3054 GCA_037916685.1 Methanolinea tarda | reverse complement strand
TCCCATCGATCCCGATGAGTGTCATTCCCTATGACCCTACCACGGGAACCTACCCGTCTCTTCAGAGTCTGGTGCCGAACTGGCAGTCTTCCACGGCACCCGGAACAAGTACCTGGCAGGTCAAGGTAACGACGACTGATCCTGTAACCATCTTCATGGGCTGGTGTGCGATCGATTCAGCCACTCTGGTCAGCAACTATCAGCACATCACCTGGACCGCGAAACTCGATGATAAGGTTGTGGCAGAAAGCAATCTGCTGGTTCAAGACTATTCCAGTGCCCAGCAGGGCAGCTGCCGCAGTTTTTCCGGATTGATCCAGTCCTGGACCGCAGGGGAGCATACCATCCAGATTGTCCTGCACTTTGACCAGGAGATCAACGATGGTTGGAGCTCCTACCCGGCAGGCGATTACATCGATATCTATCAGATCACGGTTACCCCGTAATTTCCATGAAAGTGATATCCGTGGAAAACGCATGACCCATCCCGATTTTCAGGGATGGGTCATTTCTCTTCCAAGGAAGCGAGCGGGAAGGAATCGATCGCTTCGTCAGATTTTATTGGGTGAATGGATCCTCCAAAGGCAGATCCCTGCCCCAGAGCGTCAGGTACTCCTCGAGAGGCATGGGTGGGGTGCATTCCCTGTAGAAGACCAGATCGCCCTCCGGAAGGACGATAAACGCCAATCCCTGCCGTGGATACAGGTAGGTGAGGGCACCCATCATGTAGTAGCTGAAGGTCACCTTTTCTGGTTCACCCAGCTCACTCTGGAGTTGGGACAGGGAGATCTCCCTGGAGTCCAGCATGATTCCGATCAGGATCACCCGATCCTGTTCGATCAAGTAGCTGTCGTACTGACCGTGAATGGCAGAAGGGTAGGCCAGGGTTTCCACTCCAGAATCGCTGAGAGCAGATGCGGGTTCTCCCCGGGCGGCGACGAGCTCTGCACGGGATGTCCGACCAGGGATGATCCCGCTCGAACAGCTGTCTGTTGGGACGGCGGCCTGGGCGGCCTCCGGAGTCTGCAGCGCTTGAGGTAACACCTCCGTGGAAGTCGGCGAGGCGGGAGATGGGCCTGCCTGGGCTGCACTACAGGCGGACAGGAAGCCCGCCAGGAGACAAACGGCAATTCGCGGGCCCTGTCTTCTACGGTTTGGGAATGCCATTTTCATATTCCACTCCCTCAAAGATGTAAAAGCGGACGTAATCGTAGCGCCGGGGAGATTGCTCCTTTAAGAGATCCGGGAAGTACATATACATCTCAGCGGAAACTGCAATATCCTCCAGCGGATTGGTTTGTGCATATGGCAGGTAATTTGTGTTCTCTCCAGGACGATACGGTGGGAGATCACCAGTCGTTCCACAGGGGTCGAACACATATCTCTTGCTGCCTGCCTTCCATTTCCATCCGCATTTGGACATATCCGCCACACGGGGCATGACTGCCGTCAGGAAACTATCGATGTAAATATTATCATATGGATTCTCATATGCCTTACCGCCTGGATCTGACTCTTCCCATGAATGGATCAGCTCATGCATCAGCGTGGACTTGAAGGCGATCCTCCCGGTGGGATCACTGTATATCGGTTGAGTGAGTGCGCTATCAAAAATCATCAATTCCCCGGGTCGGTCGCGGATAGAGCTGTAATAGTATTTGCCCATGATGTTATCTTGGGATTTCCAGTTCGCATCCCAGGCGGAAGCATAACGCCGCAGGGTGCGCACCGACAGGTTATCCACCAATTTCCGCGGCAGCACACTCAGAACTTCGTCCATCATCCGCAGTTCATCCTGCGTCCAGGCCTTGTCCCCGTCCTGCAGGTTGAGCCCGTAGGCGCGCTCGAAATACATGTAGTCCAGTTTGACGGACAGCTGTTCCGGCCCCAGGTACCCATCTCCCTGGATGGTCTTCAGGAAGGTTTTCAGGACATCCTCCACCTGGGGTGTGGTCTCTCCGAAGGTTTTGATGCAGGATTCCATGACCCGCCATCCGAAATATTCCCCGCTGTCACGGACGAGTTCGATAAATCCTTCCTGTTCCTTATATTCTCCCGGCAGATCCGTGCGCTGGTATTTAAATACCCTTACCTCCGCGCCTTCGAGCTGATAGCTGCTTTGATCGATCAGTTCATAGTTGGGGGCCTCGATGACTCGGAAACTGCCGATTTGAATGAAGGACAGCTCCTTCTCCAGCGGATGGCGGTAGACCCCCTGAGAGGGCTGGGCGATTTCACAAATTTTTCCGGAGGTGAACCCCAGGTTTGGATCCCACTCTGCAAAAACCTCGGAATAGGTATAGGCATTGTAATTGGTTTGGAATCCATAGACTGAGATCACCCTCTGGATGACCTCCGGGTGTTCATAAAAGATCGTCGAAGGAGAACTCCAGTCATAGGCCTGAGCATGAACGGAGGGGACCGAGATAAGAAGCAGGGCTGTGATCGCCAGAATGTGTAAGAAAATGCCAGTTCGAAATCTCATGAGTTCAATCCCTCCGGATCAGATTCCTCCTGGAAACAAAAACCCCGGGAATCACAAACCGGGGATATTCGCTGCCATGGAGTGAATTCAACGCAGGGTGTAGTCAGGGGAACCGGGTTCACCGATTTCACGAGGCCTCGCCTTCTCATGGACTTTTCAGTAAGTAATCATCTTCGAGCCGCAGGCTTATATGGTGCTTGAACGAGCTGGTGAAGAAATCCTGAATCCATTCTATAATTGATCTTTTGGGAGCGCAAGGATCCCGGCCTGGATATTTTCTAATTTCCCCGGATGCTCCTGATTGTCTTCTCCCTTCGATACGGCCAATAGAAGGTTGGGATGGAGAAAGACCCTTACGTATAGGGAAGACGCGCGACAGTCCCCTTTGGATGTTTCTATTTTAAATTGACGGATTTGCTGAGCAGGGCGATAAGCAGCCTGACCGCATTTTCCACATCGGAATAATCCACCATCTCCGATGGGGAGTGAATAGACCGACATGGGATGGACAGTCATCCGGCAGGGATGCCGGAGCGGGTGATCTGAATGGCACGCGCATCCGTGGTTCC
>JBAIXL010000059.1:0-6492 GCA_037916685.1 Methanolinea tarda | reverse complement strand
ATCAATCCCCAGGAGATCACTACCCAGATCGCCAGCGTTCGTACCGATGTGCAGACATTCAAACAGGTCATTGTCACCCAGGGTGGAACGGGAATCGATACCAGTGCGGCTTCGGCAAAGGCAACCGAAGCAGAAAATGCCCTCGCAGCAGCGGATACACTGAAAAGTACGAGTTTTTCCCAGGCCTCCGCCAAAATCACGGCAGCAAGGACCGCGATCCAGGATGGGTACACCCTTCTGGATAAGGCGGGAGCTCAGTATGAGATCGGCCAGGTAGAACAGACCATGACAGAGATCGACACCATGGTCACCTACTTCACCACCAACCGCAGCATCAGTCAAACCGATTCTCGTCTTGTTGCTATCACCAACAAATACGATCTGGCCTCTCAGAGCCTTTCATCCGCTCATGATCTGCTGAATGGAGGGAATTACCTGAACAGTAAAGCCAAAGCGATCGAGGCTGAAAAATATGCTCAGGAATCCTACAATCTCTCCAGGATGTTGAAAGCGGATCTTGGAGAAGGCGGGATCGGGTTACCGGGCGTCAATCCGATGTTCCTGATTTTGGGATTGGGAGTGATCGTTATTGGTGTGGTGGGGTACTTCGCCTACCGTAAATTCTTCCATTGGGATGAACTGGGATAAGGGAATCATTTTCTACTTTTGTCTTTCCCGTTTCCTTTTTAGAACCAAATGGTAAGATTCCCATGCTTCTCCCTCGTATGTCCTGTGATGTTCCATATTATTCCATATGGAAAACTCCATCCATGTATGTCGTGGCTGGCAATCGAAGAGATAGATGCGGTTACGAATACAGGCCGATTCGGCTCAACCGGTTATCCCGCAGGACGCTCCGGTGCAGGAGGTATACGAATTGGAGACAGGGAGCGGAGAGACCAGATGGTCGGAAGTTAAAGGGAACTCTGGAGATAATTCCGAGTCTGAACGAACGAACACATCGAAGTTCATGCTCCCCAGTTTCCCGTCCCGCAGGAAGTAATACTCCAGTAGACGATCCTGTGCGTCATAGTAGGAGAACCAGTAGTTGATCTTATACGTGTATTTGTCGTATCCCGCCAGAGATTCGTAGCTGTCGGCATCGTACGTGATGATCAGGTCCGCACCGGTCGCCAGAAGCGAGTCGCGTGGCAGCAAATAGCCATAATATTGTAGTTTGTCGGCCCGTTCACCCCGGTAATACCAGGGAAGAGGCCAGTAATTATCGGACGAGACCACCACCTTATCGGATGCATCGATCAGGGCCATTACCGTGCGAAGGTCTTCGGAGTTCTGCACCTGGACGATCGGTTCGTTAATGTCGGCGGGTACGAAGGAGGTATGCCACAGAGCGAAGATGAGGAACGCGGAGAACAATACCGCAACCAACGCTTTGCGGCGGGTCATCAGATACGTGCCCACGAAGATCATGGGGAGCAGCTGATGAACAATTAGCCAGGGAACCTTTTCCCCGATATATGCATAGATCGCAAGGGTGCCCAGCATCCAGAAAATGGAGAACCGTATGAATTCTTCCTTCCGGGAAGGAACCGCCTTCTCACGAGGGTTCTGTAACATCCGCTTCACAATTTCAGAGAGAGGCTCTTCCTTCTTTTGTCCATGCTTGAGGATTCGTTGCACGTACTCTCGTATGCGAGCCGGCAGCCCCGATTCTGCCGAGAGCCCCCGGGTGGTGAACTGGATCGTGCCGAATACGGCGAGTGTAAAAATGGGCAGTTCGTACAGCAGAAGCAGCATGATATAGAAGAACCAGGGTCCGCAGATACGGCACATATCATGCATCGCAACCCAGTGCTCCACCGCCAGGTACCATCCCGTCTGATTAACCGCTGGTATGATTCCATTGGTCTGGATAAATCCAAGATCCAGAATGTGCCCGAAGATTACTTCCGGATGTGTTCCAAAGGAAGAGTAGAGAATCAGCATGGTTCCGACGAAGACGAAACCTGAAACGAGAGTGTCTCTCTTCCATGAAGAAGGGAGGGTGATCTTTTTTGACCAGAGGAGGTATACGCCGTATATCAGAAAGATGCCGAGGATCAGGGGCATGTCCTCTTTCAGTGTCATCCCCAACCCTGCAGAGAGGCCGGCCAGAATTGCGTACCGGAACCGGCCCGTTGAATGATAGTACAGCAGGGCGACCACGAGGAGAAGAGTGATCGCCAGCTGGAACATATCCTGCCGCAGGAATCGAGAGAAATAAACGAGCTCTGGAGACAACGCAATAAAAAGGGAAGCGATCAAGGTCTGGTTCCGATCCAGGTACCCCAGGCGGTAGATCGCGTACACCATGGGGATGAGTGCCACGCCAAATAAGGCCGGCAGCACTCTTCCTACCCAGTCTGCCTCCCCCAGAAGGGCAAATATGCCCGCGGTCACATAATACAGAAAAGGCCCGTGATAGGAAGGATCATAGACATAGACTCCTTCATTCAGGAGACGGTACGCAAACCATGCATGTACGGCCTCATCGTGATGGAAGAGTTTGAGATCCAGCGACCACAGGCGTATAACCAGGGCGAACACAAAGATAATCAAAAAAAGAGTATGAAAGGAGATTCTGGATTGTATCCAGTCTGAGACGTCTGCGGCTCTCACGCCGCCTCCTTCAGCTTTCCAGGACGATCTCAATTCCGATGTCCTTCGGAACCTGGATACGCATTAACTGGCGCAAAGCCCTCTCATCGGCGTCCAGATCAATCAGACGTTTGTGGACCCGCATCTGCCATCGGTCCCAGGTCGCCGTGCCTTCGCCATCGGGGCTTTTCCGTATCGGCACGATCAGACGCTGGGTAGGAAGGGGGATAGGTCCCGCCAGATTCACGCCTGTCCGTTCTGCGATCTCCTTGATGCGATTGCACACCGTCTCTACCTTATTGCAATCCGTGCCTGTGAGGCGTATTCTGGCTTTCTGCATGATCGTTCTCCAGATTTATCTGAGCTGTTTCTGAACCAGATCGATGCACATACCGGCCGCGATAGTCGAACCCATATCCCGGATGGCAAAGCGTCCCAGCTGGGGAATCTCTTTTACTTTCTCGATGACCAGCGGACGGGAGGGTTTGATCACCACTATGGCCGCATCTCCAGTCTTCAGGAAGGTGGGATTCTCTTCCTTTACCTGGCCCGTTCTCGGGTCGAGCTTCCTCTTGAGCTCGGTAAAGGTGCATGCGACCTGGGCAGTGTGGCAGTGGAACACCGGGGTGTAGCCCACGGTGATCGCACTCGGGTGCTGGAGGATGACGATCTGGGCGGTGAATTCGTCTGCCACCGACGGTGGTTTGTCGGCAGGGCCGGTCACATCGCCACGGCGGATATCGTTCTTGGCGATACCACGGACGTTGAACCCCACGTTATCCCCGGGGAGCGCCTCGGGAATCTCCTCATGGTGCATTTCGATAGACTTGATCTCACCGAACTTGTTCGCCGGCATGAAGGAGACGTTCATTCCCTTCTTCATCACACCGGTTTCCACACGACCTACCGGGACCGTCCCGATACCACTGATGGTGTAAACGTCCTGAATGGGAAGACGGAGCGGGAGTGTGGTCGGTTTCTCGGGTTCTTTCAGGGTGTCCAGGGCTTCGAGAATGGTAGGCCCGTTGTACCAGGGCGTGTTCTTGCTCTTGTCCTTGATGTTGTCCCCCATGAACGCACTGGTGGGGATGAAGAGCATGCCTTCGGGTTTATAGGCGACCATCTTCAGGAGTTCGGAGACGCCCTTCTTGGCTTCCTCGAATCTCTTCTGGTCGTACTTCACCATGTCCATCTTGTTGATGGCGATGATCAGCTGGTTGATCCCCAGAGTTCGGGCCAGAAAGACGTGCTCCTTGGTCTGCTCCTGCACTCCTTCCGCGGCGGAGACGACCAGGACAGCGGCATCCGCCTGAGAGGCGCCGGTGATCATGTTCTTGACGAAATCACGGTGTCCCGGACAGTCCACGATGGTGAAGTAGAACTTGTTGGTATCAAATCGTTTATGGGCGATATCGATGGTGATACCACGCTCTCGTTCTTCCTTCAGGTTGTCCATCACCCAGGCGAATTCGAAAGAGCCTTTTCCCTTCGCCTCGGCCTCTTTCTTATATCCTTCGATGACGTGCTTGGGCACAAACCCGGTCTCGAAAAGGAGTCGTCCTACCAGGGTCGACTTTCCATGGTCGATGTGTCCGATAATTGCCAGATTCATGTGGGGCTTTGCAGTTGCCATTGATATCCTCCGATCAAACGCGGACCATTTTCATCGCCGGTCCGCCTGATGCGAGTGTTATATATTGGAGACGCATCTATATAAATTCTGCCGATTTTCCACGAATTTAGAATTCTTGCCTTTTAAAGGAAGAATCGACATCCTCATATTGGATTTGAACCCCACTACACGTGGACATGAAAACATTACCATTCCATAAGGACGATAAAAAGCAGCAGGTCACCGTGGACTGTGCAGACGGGGAACTATCGGTGTACCGGTACTGTGCGTTCTGTGTTCACTGCGCCGGAGTGCGGGTGGGGGGACGCGTTGTTCCCTCCCCCCAGAAACAGGCGGTGAATGAGATGAGGGTCCGGGGAGGCGGCGATGATACGCTGCTGCAGGCCGCCATGATGTACAACACCCTGATTCGGGACGGGACGGCGATCGAGTGTGACGACGACGCTAACCAGGGGTTCCAGTCGCTGTACCGTCACTGAATTCAGCGGCGATCTCTTTCCTGAACTCCTCAAATTGCAGGTCGTCCAGCTGTTCTGAGAGCAGGCGGCCGCTCCATGCCCTCCGGTACACCCACCGCACGATTCTTTCTACAATCTCCACGACCTTGTCCTCGTTTTCCACGAGCATCACTACCCTTCCAATACGAGGATGACGTCCTCTCCTCCCTCCCACCATGATAAGATAGTGGCGGAACTTGGACTGAAGAAGTTCGAAGGGACAGGATTGGATACAGATCCCGCACTGGATGCATTTGCCGATGTCCAGAACGGATACACCATTCTTGACTGTGATTGCATTCTCCCGGCAATACTTGGCACAGGTACCGCACCCGGTGCACTGACCGGGTATGCGAAGAGGCTGGATCCTTCCGATTATGCCGATCTCGTTCAACATCGGACTGGTGCAGGCGTTCGGGCAGCCGGAGAGAGAGATCCGGATCTTCACCGGCATGGTCTTTCCAAACAGTCGCTCATCGATCTTTTTCGCGAGCCCGATGGTATCCACATTGGCGTATTTACATCGTTCGGTCCCAGGACAGGCGATCACATTGACCACCTCGTCGCGTTCGGATCCCAAGGGTGTTCCGTTTTTGGCCAGCTTTCTGGTGATGCGGGGCAGATGCGCCGGATTCAGGTGAGGGATCTCGATGGTCTGGCGGGTGGTGATATGCACAAACCCCTTTCCATGTGCTCTTGCGATGGTGGCAAGACCCCGCATCTGTTCGATGCTGAGATTTCCTGCGGGGACGCGGACTCGGACCGTACATTCGTCGGCATTCCGCTCCGTGATCACCCCGCCCCGCAAATGGATACCATAACCGTTACTCATGTCTCACCCTTGCTGCAATTCCGGTTAATCGGAAAACTACTAGAAGGTATTGAGAGCGGTTGTACGGGTCCGAACCGGGTACTGTCGACATCGGTCATGTTCCCATAGCTACTTGGACCCATGAGATCGTATTCGCGGATCGCTCTCTACCGGATCAGCGCGAGGGTTACCAGAATCAACGCCCGGGTTATCTCGTTGCTCGCCCCGACGACATCTCCGTTCACACCCCCGAATAATCGCTGAGAGACGGCTCGTATCATACCCGCGAGGATCAGGGTCACGGCCACGATGACCAGAAAGGATTGTAGCCGGATCAGCAACAGGAGAGGCAGGAAGAAGATCAGGGTAGGCCAGAAAAACCAGGGTTTCGAATACCGATGGAGATAGGACTGGATACCTTCCTTGAAGGGATTGCCGAAGATGGTGAGTGTCGTCATACCCACTTTGGCGCAGACCTCCGAGACCAGGATGGCCACCGCTGCCGATGGCACGGTAATCAGCGCTCCAAAGGCAAGAAGCGTGATCGACACACATACCCCGATGCCTCCGGTACCGGTCTGCCGGTCGGTCAGCGCCCGTATCCGCGTTTCCCGATCCCCCTGGGCCATCAGCGCGTCCCCCAGATCGAGCAGACCGTCGAAATGATGGAAGCCGGAGAGAACGAGCACCAGTGTGAGAGCTATCGCGGCGGCCAGGGCGGAATGGCCAAGATTCCAGACGGCGAGCCCTGCGATTCCGCCGATCACATATCCGGCCACCGGGTATAGGTATACCCGACGGGCGAAATGCACGAGGTCCTGTGCATGACCAAGAGGGAGGATGGTGGCAAACTGGAGAAGGGCAAGGAGGGATTTCATAGGTTTTCGCTGTAGAAGCGCGAGGTGCAACCCGCAATGAGGCCCGCTACCGCATCGTCCAGGAAGGGGCCCAGG
>JBAIXL010000058.1:0-6661 GCA_037916685.1 Methanolinea tarda | reverse complement strand
ATCGCACAGGAAGGAACCACCCCAGAAACGAAGGTCTCCCTCTGTCCCAACCCGGTTTACCGCAGCCACGTGGACGCTGTTGGCAATCGCGTGACTGCGCTGAATCGTTTCCCAGGCCTCGTGCCAGCTCCCCTCTGCGGGTTCTTCTCTATCTCGGACCCAGCCGATCGCTGTGGGAAAAAAGAGGATGTCCGCTCCGTGGAGAGTGGCCGCCCGGGCCGCTTCCGGGAACCACTGGTCATAACAGATCAGGACCGCGATTCGTACACCTCCGGCATCCACGATACGGTAGGCATCTCCGGGACGGAAATAGTTCTTTTCGTAAAAGAGCGGGTCAAAGGGGATATGGACCTTACGGTACGGCGAGGAGAGACTCCCGTCGCTACGGATCACCACGGCACTATTATAATATTCCTGCGGAGGCGCATATTCATAGAGGGGAACAATGATGGTCACGCGATGCTTCGATGCAAGGTCCGCAAATGCATCCGTGGTGGGACCGGGTATCGTTTCCGCGAATGCGGAGAAGTCGCACCGGAATTCCTGAGGAAAGTAGGGGGTGCGGAACAGCTCCGGCAGGCAGAGGATCTGGGCTCCCCTGCGGATGGCCGACTCGGTGTACTCGAGGGCTTTATCCAGATTTTTTTCAAGATCCGGAGATACGGAGGTCTGGATGAGCCCGATTCTGACCCTTTGCCCTTTCATGATTACCGCTGTACCATACGTATCGCTGGGGATATTTTAGTCCATCCGTTCCCCGCACCAGGCGACGAACCGTTTCACCACCCATTCATTCCGCACCTCCGGATGGAAGAGAACCCCGACCCAGGGTAAGAGGCAATGACGCAGGATCTGGGGGTAGCCGTCGGAGGCCGCGAGGATGCGGAAGACCTTCGTCGGCACTGGTGAATATCCATGCAGCTCATAGGCAGGGAACTCCTGTTTCCCCTCCAGCAGGGAGTCTCGCTGAAGAATACGGATGGAGGTCATGCCAATCTCACGGCCGGGACGTATCGTCCCTCCGCAGATTGCGACCATCACCTGCATGCCGGCACAGATGCCCAATACAGGGATGTCCGTCTTCCGCAGCCACTCGAACTGTCCGAGATGCCGCATGAACCCGTTATCTTTCAGTGCCGTTCCACAGAGAATGATTCCCGTCAGGTGGCCGGATTCCGCGGGAGATTCGGTGTAGTGCCGGATCACCGGGTCCTCCCCGATGCTTCTCACGATACCGGCGATGGGGAGCACGAACTCATCCCGGCTCAGGGGGTGTTCGCGATCACAGAGATCGATCAACCCGATCATATATCCTCTAGCGTCGCGGTGGTGATGTCGTACCGGCCGTGGAAGTTGCGATATTGTTTCGTCGCCTGCTCCACCCGGATCCTCCGGGTAAAGAAGGGCGCACGGAGCACAAATGTTTCGTACTCTCCACCCTCCCCGGTGATCGTGATCCCGTACCGGCGGGAAAAATGGAGGAGTTCCTCCAGTGCATGCTCGTCCAGCCTCCTTCCCAGCCATGATTCATCAAAGGGCGCCGAGAATACTCCGGAGATGATCACTTCAAATCCACCCCGGATTAAGGTCTTCATGTAGGCCCCCGGGTCGGTGTGCCATAAGGGATTAAAACACCAGATCTCCAGGTCATCGCAGATCTTCTGGATGCGTGTCGCCTGGTAGACGGACTGTATGGCACCGGTGACCACTCCTTCAATTCCATATATCTCCTGTGCGATCCGGATCGCCCGCGCGAGATCCGCAAGTTCTGTCTCTTCCTGTCCCGAGGATTCCACCTCCACCAGAGGCAGGTCTGCCGCCTCTGCCTGAAGCCGGACCCACCGGAGGTTGGGGGTATGGAACATGTAACTGTCCGGGTTCTGCGGACGGACCGTGATGAGACAGGTCACCTCTTCCGCAATGCGGGCACGACCGCAGACATACGTGGAGTCTTTTCCTCCCGAAAAGAGAACCCCCAGTTTCATGATCCTATCAGTGTTGTCTTCCATCGATATTATTCCGGGCTCGTTTCAGGCATTCCGATTCGGAGGAGGGTGGGATCCATTCTTCTTCCCATCCTGTTCGGACAGCAGTACCTTTTTATAGGAATCTGTCTACATCGCATGCGGGGGTGAAACGAAACCATGCCCTACCGATGGAAAAACAAGATCGATGTCGATGAAGCCGTAGTCGTAATCAAGAACAGTCTGAATGAACGATCAGAGCTGCCCAACTGGCTGATCCGCACGCTCAATGGTGCGGTGACAGACTCGGACCCCGCGCTGGGGAAGTACTTTTTCAAGGAAGTACGGAAGTACGCGCCTGAGGCGATGAAGTACTTCGATCGCGGGGCACGTAACGTGGAAGCTCAATAGAATCGTATTTCTTTTTAAGGGGTATTGTTCATCTGCGCATTCCGACAGGACCCGGTACACCGACACCAACGTTAAATACTCTCCATGGGTAAGTCTCTCCCATGGCCATGATCCTCGAGACCCCTCTGGATCGGATAAAAGAACGATATTTTCCCCATGTTCCGGAACGGATCTCCGGGCTCATCGATTTATCCTACAACCTTTGGTGGAGCTGGACCCCTGAAGCGATGATGCTGTTTCGACAGCTGAATGTGCATGCCTGGATTGAAAGTGTGCACAATCCGGTAAAGATGCTCCAGCAGCTTCCTCCCACGCTTCTTCACCAGGCCGCACAGAATCCTCAGTATCTCCGCCATTATGATATCGTGATGGAACGGTTCCGCCGGGAGATGGGGCAGAAGAATACCTGGTTTTCCGAGCGTGCCCTGTCCCCCGAATTCCTTCCGGTCGCGTATTTTTCCGCGGAATATGGTCTGCACCACTCCCTTCCGTTTTACGCCGGGGGACTCGGATTTCTGGCCGGGGATCACATCAAGGAGTGCAGCGATCTGGGTGTGCCCATGGTGGCGGCGGGATTCATGTATGGAGAAGGATACCTGCATCAGCACCTCAATGCCGAGGGATGGCAGGAGGACATCAAAGAAAGCCTGGATCGGGACGCCGCCCCGGTTACCCGGGTGATCCTGGACACCGGTGAACAGCTGATAGTCCGTGTCCCCCTGATGGAACCCGCGATGCATGTAGCGATATGGAAGGTCGCAGTAGGGCGGATTCCCCTTTACCTCATGGATACCGATCTGGAAATGAATGCCCCCGCTCATCGCTCGATCTTTTCGCGCCTGTATACGGGAAACCTGGAGAGCCGTCTCCAGCAGGAGCTCGTACTGGGCATGGGAGGCAGCGAAGTCCTGGACCGGCTGGGCACGGAACATTCTATCGTTCATCTGAACGAGGGTCACACCGCCTTTACCCTGCTGGAACGGATCCGGAGACGGATGGAGGGGGGCGAATCGTTCTCTGCGGCACGGGAACACGTGCGCCGAACCAGCATCTTTACCACCCATACCCCCGTGGACGCGGGACATGACCGGTACCCCTTCGAGCTGATGGACAAATACTTCGCACCCTATTACTCGCTCTTAAATCTCGACCGAAAGGAGTTCCTTCGTCTGGGGGCGGATCCCCACCATCCGGAGACAACCTTCAATATGACCGCGCTTGCCCTCCGGCTGTCCGCCCATTGTAACGCTGTCAGCCGGGAACATCAGTCGGTCGCGAAGGCGATGTGGCAATCCCTCTGGCCGGGTCAGGAAGATATTCCATTGGATTACATCACCAACGGAGTACATCTTCCGTCCTGGATCGCGCCGGGGATGGAGCTGGCACTGGACGAGCGGCTGGGGAGATTTTACCCCCGCTGGCTGGATGATCATGACAGCCCGGCCTTGTGGGAGCTGGTCAATGAGATCCCGGACCAGCACATATGGGGAGCACACCAGGCCCTCAAGCGCCAGCTCTTCAACCGGCTGAGGGAATTCAAACGCTGGCGGTGGATCCAGGAACATGCGGAGCCGGTGAATGTGGTGGTAGGCGGCACCCTGCTGAATCCCAACGCGCTGACGATTGGATTCGCTCGCAGGTTTACTTCCTATAAACGCGCCGATCTGATCTTTTCCGACATCAACCGACTGACAAGAATCCTCGGCAACTGGTGGTATCCGGTCCAGATTATCTTTGCCGGAAAGGCGCATCCGGACGATTATGAGGGGAAAAAGATCCTGCAGAAAATCTACCGTTTTGCCTGCCAGCCCGAATTCAGTGGCCGAATCGCCATCGTGGAAGACTATGACGAACAGATCGCCCAGTTGATGGTCCACGGAGTCGATATCTGGCTCAACACTCCGGTGCGAAGATTGGAAGCCTCCGGCACCAGCGGAATGAAGGCCGCCATGAACGGAGTACTCCACCTGAGTATCCCTACGGGATGGTGGCCGGAGGGATATAACGGTCGCAATGGATGGGTGATCGGAGAGGAATCGTCGGAATCGGATACGGAGCGGGACGCCCAGCGGCTCTACGATATTCTGGAGCAGGAAGTGGTTCCCCTGTATTATTCGGTCTCGGAAGATGGGACACCGCACCGATGGATACAGAGAATGAAAGAGTCGATCCGCACCATCGCACCGCGTTTTTCATCCCGTCGGATGGTAAAAGAATACGTGGAGCGGTATTACATCCCGGCGCTGCGTTCCTGTGGGGAATCCTGCACCCTGGGACCGCGCTGACGGATTCTCGCACCGATAAATTCGGTTCTCCGGCGGGCGCGTTTCCTCTATTGCAGAAGGGGGGATCCCCGGTTCTCCTTTCCCCGCTCCCTTGCCTCTGCATACAGTTTCTGCTGAATCCCGGGAAGCTGATAGTGTTCCGGCGAATCCAGATAATCCGCCAGGACCCGGTGCTCTTCTTCCGAGAGTACCGGGCTGAGCCAGGATAGTCCCCGGGTTCGGAACGGAATCAGGGCATGCAATCGGACGTTGCGTACTCGTGCCGCCTCTGCGGCGCCCTGTTCACGGTCCAGGAGAACCACGACATCCTCGACGGTCACCCGGGTGCAATGCCTCCTCTCCAGTTCCTGTCGTAGTTGTTCCAGCGCTATCACCTTACTGTCGAACTTCGTGGCCAGGTCATCGACTAGAGCGATTCGGTCCCCCTCTTCAAAGATGCCCTCCACTAGCGCGTGTTCACCATACTGGTCAATGAAGGATCGCAGTTCCTCCAGAGTATGCACCCCTTCCAATTTTCGGGTAAATCCGGAGGGTATCCCGGCCAGGAGAGAGATCGCGGTCGCGAGAGGGATGCCTGCCATGGCGATGCCCACACAACGGTTCACTTCCGGGATCTCGTTGTGGATTAGGGCTCCCAGACCCTCTCCGACCTTCTTTAATAACTCGGGGTAGTTAGAAAGCGGTCGCAGCTGAATATAGAACGGACTCCAGAGACCGGACATCAGCTTCCAGCCTTCCGGGTGGTCGCGATACCAGGTTCGAATCATCCCTTCATGATAGAGGTCACGGATGATTTCTCTCCCAAACCTATCTCTCTTTTGTTGCCAGGTCATGTCCGTTTCTCGGGCCGAAGTATCCGGTAGACACTCTCCGCGGGGAATAATGGATTTTTCTTTACGTTCCCGTCTCGTCCCGGTTAGGTCGGGTGGATGAGGAATCGCCGGTCATGTGCATCTTGAGAAGGGCGGACGCCACATCCAGGGAAGTGTAGTCCTCCCTCATTAGCTCCTCGACGAGCCGGGTATACTTGCCGAGATCTCCTCCCTCCAGTACTTCCCGTACCCGGTCGAGGAACAGTCCCGCTCTTGCCTCTTCCACTTCGACGGGGGAGGGTATGGGCCGCTGTGCGACTCGCGCGCCGGTGAAGCGCTGTATCTCTCTCATTTTCTGTACGTCTCTGCCGGAGACAAAGGTATACGATCGGCCGGTTCTTCCTGCACGTCCCGTTCTCCCGATGCGGTGAACGTAGTATTCTTCATCCTGAGGAACATCATAATTGAAGACCGCCTCGATCCCCTCTACGTCGATCCCCCGGGCGGCTACGTCGGTCGCGATCAGGATCTCGATCTCCCCTCTGCGGAATTTTTCCAGCACCCGTTCTCTCTGGGACTGGTTCATGTCGCCGTGCAGGCCCTCCACAGAGTACCCTCGTGCCTGGAAGATATTGACCAGTTCGTCCACCCTGCGTTTGGTATTACAGAACACCAGTGACGACCTGAGATGATTCAGATCGATGAGCCGGGAAAGCAGCTCCGGCTTCATACGTTCCTGAACCTCGAAATAGACCTGTTCGATCGCCGGTACCGTCAGCTGACGATGGACTACCTTCAGAATCTGAGGCTGGTTCTGATACCTCTTGGCCAGTTCCAGGATCTCACCGGGCATGGTCGCTGAGAAGAGAACGGTCTGCCGTGTTTTCGGTATTCCCCGCAGGATGGTCTCGATATCCTCCCGAAATCCCATGTCCAGCATCACATCCGCTTCGTCCAGCACCACCAGGTTCACTGCAGAAAGCGTAAGGGTCCTCCGACGCATGTGATCCATCACCCGGCCCGGCGTACCGATCACGATATGCACTCCCTGACGCAGCGCGGTGATCTGGCGTTCAATGGGTTGGCCCCCATAGACCGGAATCACCCGGATCCCTTTCATATAGGCAGAAAGTCTGCGCAGCTCCTCCGATACCTGGATGGCCAGTTCCCGGGTGGGGCACAGGATAAT
>JBAIXL010000057.1:0-1507 GCA_037916685.1 Methanolinea tarda | reverse complement strand
GGAATTTGGGGGAACGCATGTACTCGAGGGAGATCCCGTGGAATCCGTCCACCTGCCGCCCGCCGGCGGTGGAATCAGCCATCGTGGAAAAGGCCAGGCCGTTCACGGTGACATCATGGAAACCACGCATGACAATACCGAATCCCTCCACCTCGGGAATATAGAAAGCGATGCCCTCGAAACACCCGCAGGACGTATGGGGGTACCCGAATGCGCTGTAAAGGTACACCCGGCTGACCTCTCCAAGGGAACGTTTCTGGGCACTCTCGTTGATGCCGGAATATTCCCCCATCACGGCATCGAGGTGCTCCCCTTTCTCAATCGGGAAGATCGGCCCCTTGGGATCTATCCGTGCTGCAGCGCGGCCGTCAAACCAGCTGATGGCCCCGCAGTTTGCATACCGCTGCGGTGTTATGACACAGACATGGCTCGGAGCGAACGACTGGCAGAGCGCACAGCCATAAAAGACATCTGCATCCTCATCAGTGAGCCCGCGGGCACGGGCATCCCGCTGTTCATAGGCTGACCGCGCCTCGGCATAGACCGGTGCCATCATCTGCGCATCGGTGTAGAAGGTGATCTGCATCTGATCGATGATAGGGAGTTCGTTCTTCAGGAGGCGTTCGAGTACCTTCCCCAGCAGGACGAGGGATGTGAATCCTTTGGCGTAGGCCTTCTTTGAGACCCGGCACCAGATGTCATAGCGCTGGTTGAGATGCATGAAGCCCTCGACATAGTTGCTGTACTCATGGATCCGCCGTTCGACGACGCCCTCGATATCCGGCTCGAGCTGGGAACCGGCAATCTCGATGAGGATGCCGAACGGGTACTTCTTCCCCTCTTCCATGGCAGCAATGTCCGGGCCGATGACCCGTATCCGGCCATCGGTGACCTGGTCACCACCCCGTACACGTACCAGCTCGAACTTCTCCCGGATATCCGGCCCGCCCAGTTCGACATACAGTTCATTTTTACGGATCCTCTCGCCGACATGCACAAGCCCGACATCGACCGGAATATCATCGAACATACGGATCAGTCCTCCAGGTGTTCGATGATGGCCTTCAGGTTCTCGAGCCAGTCCTTGACCGATATGTTGGCAAACGACCAGCTGGCATGTGGCTGGTAGGTATTGTCGAGGGAAATGGTCTTGAGGTTCGGGGCAAAGTGCTTGAGACCTGAGAGGATCGTCCATTCCATGTAGTAGGGGAGCCCCGCAAAGATGGCAAGGTCATACGGTTCGCTGCCGTCAATTCCTTTCCAGGCCGGATCAGTGAGGCGGTGCCCGATCTCAACTGCCGGCATGATTCCTGCCCGGGTATACCCCCGCATCCGGATCTCACGGCTGGTATGGGCGGTCGCGATGACCGGGATATTCCCTTTGTCTGCAAGTTCCAGCAGGAAGTCGAGCACCTTCCTGCTGTCCAGGTCGATCTCGGCGGAGAGGTGGCCGATGACGAGGACCGGGTGACGTGCACGCCGGATTATTGCGTCTGCAACGTCGGGC
>JBAIXL010000056.1:0-2760 GCA_037916685.1 Methanolinea tarda | reverse complement strand
GCTTCACCTCCATAAAGGTGTACCCGATTTCCTCCGCCAGTTTGCGGACGATAAAGGTCTTTCCGCATCCCGGGGGACCGTAAAGTAATATGCCATTGGGAAGGGATATGCGGAATTTCTTAAACTTTTCCGGATGGGTCATGGGTTCGATGACTTCCCGGATCAGTAGTTGTTTTAGGGGCTGCATTCCTGCGACGGCGGCAAACCCACTTGTTGAGCTGAGGTCGTTAAGAACCTTCCTCAACACGGCGGGCGAATGTTGATTCACCCGCAGGGCATAATAGGGTCGATCTCCAATGGGGAGAGTGAAAACGGGAGGACGGGTGGATTTTCCCTCTAATGTACCATATTCGAGGCTCAAAAACACGTAGAGGAAAGAACCATCATCCACCTCATACACTTCCGTGAAATATTCCTTCTGGATTCTTCGGACAACCGTATGCTGATCCGACAACGGAAATCCATTATAGAGAAGGGGCCGTGATTTTGTCGTCATTTATACCACCCCGAAATGCACGTGCAGGTATCTCTTCATGGCCTGATAAGCTTCCCGCAACTCCGGCGTCAAGGTATCTTTTCTGAGCTCGAGGTCCAGCAGCTGGTTCGTCTTATACACTTCCCCGGCGTAAAAGAGCCGTTCGATTTCTTTGTATATTACAGCATTTCCTGCCGTGATGATCTCCTGCTGTATCGCATGGGACAGCGACGTGGTTCCAGCCATTTTCTGTGCATAGTGCAACACGTTCAGCGTCTCCTTGTAAAGTTCATGGGAGTAGAGGGCCCGTGCATAATCTACCAGGCACTCGCCATACGCGTCCCTGCTGATCTTGACCTCGCTGTCCTCATATAATCCCAGTTTATGGATCCTGTCATAATAGTTGGCGATTTTCTGGATCTCATCTTTGATGAAAGTATACCCACTATGCTGGATGAAATGCACTTCATCATCGTGCTCCAGAATCTGCCTGATCTGGGTCAGCTCATCATGTATCCCAAAGAGGAGTGGTTGAACCAGATCTTGGGTTGAGTCTCCCTTAGTCTGAAAATACCTATAGAAGAGACGGAATATTTTAGGATCACCATAATCCTTGCTCAGTTTCACGTAATATTTCGCGAGCATCGGAGCGGCCTGATCCCTCCAACGGACTAGCAGATCCTCCCTCGTATTCAGATCGTCCATCACCTGATAATCACGGAAAAACTGATTCCAGTTCTGCTCATCATCCACCAGCTCCTTCCAGTACTCGAGGGATGAGGACAACAGTTCATCTTCATTGTGATTCGAGAGCAGGATGGAAAACATGACAGCGAGGTTTTTCCTGTACCGGAACGCATTGGTAGGATGTTTTGTGATCCCCGTCTTCCAGCAATCAAAACAACGGGAGAAGTCCCTGTTCTTTAAGCAGATGATTGCATTTTCGTCTACATCATCCGCAATCCGGAACCAGAAGTAGGTCTCCTGGATCCTTTTCTCTGGGTTGGTCAACCGTTCTACCGCGTCCTTGACCTGAACCTCAGATCTTTTTTTTCGGGGGAATAATACATCAAAATCATAACTCGGTTCTTCGTCAATTTTCAGGATCTGCCGAATCTCATTTGCCCGTTTGAGGATGAGTCGCTGTGAGGCGGTGGTATCCAGCCCCAGCAGCTTGAAGGCATTATTCCCAAATAATTCGGTCATATTCCGTGCTTTGTAATTCCTGTGAACGGGAGTCTGGCCTTGGTCGCCTCTTCCGAGGGCAATAATTCTTCCAGTTCCATCACGCAGCGTTGCAGTCCGTCGAGATCCCGGTCGGCCAAGGCCTTTTGTCCTTGTTTTGTGTAGAATTCCGCTGCTGCCCGATCCTGGAACTCGATGTTTGACGTGGTGAGGCGATTGAACTCCTTGATCCATGCTTCCGGTTGATCCCAATAGATGGATCGACCAAGGTTCTCGAGCTGTTCGTTGACCCGGATCAATATAACGCGGTCCTTCCCTTCAATTGCTCTTCTCCCTTCCTTCTTCAGCTCTTCAGCCTGATGGAGCACGTTCATGCGAGCAGTTCCATCCAGGAACGCCTCGGCGAGTCTTTCAATACCCACGCTGTACTGTTCGAACTGCTGGATGAGCTGCGGGAATTCTTTCTCCTTCTCCAGTGTGTCGAGATAAACCTTCAGATCCCGCAGCTGTTTGGCCGCCTTTCGCTTGTCATCTTCATCACCCTCAGCGGTTTTGAGGCTCGTAGAAATGGAGGCCACCGAATCCCGTAGTTTTATCCGCTCATCAAGTGTACAATTGTCGTCAATTTTGGAGATTCTCGCCGTCTCACCAGCCAAATCCTTCTGGATTTTGTCCGTATCGAGGGTTTCCGCAAGAATGGATCCGCGACCAGAGAGGGATACATCGATGGTCGGAATAAATACCTCGACTGCCACATTCCGCGATTCATCCACGGTTAAGGTAAGTTCGATAACGGTATTCTCGGGTAGATCGAACGGGAGATCCGATCCTTTGATGCGGACGTCACAGATGAACGTGTTTCTGTCGGGTATCTCTGACTCGCCCTCATAGACCTTGACCGGAAGTGAGGCCTCCTCTCCCTTGCTTAACGCACGAATGGTATGGTAGGTCCGTGGATCCGACTTCAGGGGGAGGATGCTTCCCTTCACAAATATCGGTTCAAATTTTTCCCGAAGCATATCGGTGATCGCGTCCCGTTCTGCTACTGCGACACCGATGGAATGCGGGATCGGAGCTCCGGAGATGGTAAGGCCGTGGGT